>DAORNX010000094.1:823-7589 GCA_035441225.1 Caulobacter sp. | reverse complement strand
AGCAGGGTCAGATGGATCCGGACATCGAGGTCGGTCTCCACCCAGCGGGCGATGTCGCCGGTCAGGGTCAACAGCTGAAAGCCGCTGGCATAGACGGGCCAGGGCCTCGGTGAGCGCCAGGCGAGGGCCGCGAGCCCGACCAGCACCGCCGCGTCGATCACCGGCAGCCACAGGCCAGGGGCGGCCCGCCCGGAAACCCACTGCGCGGCGAGCGACACGATCCAGGCCGACGTGAACAGCGCCGCGCCCCGCCGTTCCGTCAGTCCACCCCTGACCAAGGCGCCGGTCGCGGCGATCGCCAGCAGGAGGGCGAACAACAGCAGGGCCACGGCTCAGTCGACCGGCTGGGGCTCCGCCGGCCCCCCGGTCGGCTTGACCAGCGGGCCGAAGCCGAGGTCGCCCAGACCGAGTTCCGCGCCGATGCGCGCCAGGTCGCCGTGCGCGCGAACCAGTTCCCGATGGGCGTCGCCCAGGGCGTTCACAGCGGCCGACACCCGGCCCATCACCGGGTCCGTCAAGGCCACGGGCAGGCCGAGCTCGCGGCGGCCGCTGATCATCCGCCGCATCAGCGCGACCGCCCGGACGAGCGCCTCATCCACCGCCGATTCCGTTGTGACCAACGCCCTGGCGACGGCTGACGCCACCGGCAAGCTGTCCATCTGACCCTCCCCAGTCTGGTCCACCCGCGCGGAGGGAAGAACAATCACAGAGCGAGAGAAGGCGCAAGGATACAATCTGGAGTAAACATCACACAATTGCGATTGTTGACGTTGACGTAAAGGGCATATACGGCTCGAAAAAACGCAAACCGTGGCACGGGAGGAAAAAATGCCAGCCGAACTGCGTCGCCCCGAGCGTACCTTCACCATCCGGCAGCTGTGCACGGAGTTCAAAGCCACGCCGCGGGCGCTGCGCTTCTATGAGGACAAGGGCCTGCTGACCCCCGCGCGCGACGGGATGAACCGGGTGTATTCCTACAAGGATCGCGCGCGGCTGATCCTGATCCTGCGCGGCAAGCGCGTGGGCCTGTCGCTGCAGGAGATCCGGGAGATCCTCGAGCTCTACGGCGAGCACGACGAGGCGATGACCCAGAACGCCCATTCGCTGAAGAAATTCCGGGAAAAGATCGTCGATCTCGAGCAGCAGCGCGAGGACATCGAGGGCGCCATCAACGAGCTGCGGGAAGCCTGCGAACGCCTCGAAAAGCACCTGGCCGCCAAACGGCCGGACCTGCTGCCCAAGGCCGCCGACTACGACCAGATGCTGCGCGCCCGTCTCGACGGCCATCCGGAAATGCTCGGCGCCAAATAGGCCGACACCGAACAACCAGAACCCCGACCCAACGGAGCGCCCATGGCCTATCAGCCGCCGGCTCGCGATCACGTGTTTCTCCTGCGCGACGTGCTGGAGATCGACCGCTATTCCAGCCTGCCCGCCTTCGCCGACGCCTCGATGGATGTCGTCGAACAGATCATCGAGGAGGCGGCGAAGTTCACCGCCGGGGTGCTGGCGCCGCTCAACGCCGTGGGCGACAAGCAGGGCTGCCAGTGGAGTCCCGACTTCACCGTCAAGACCCCGGCCGGGTTCAGGGAGGCCTACCAGCAGCTGTGCGCCGGCGGCTGGACGGGACTGGGGTCCGATCCGGCCTACGGCGGCCAGGGCCTGCCGCACGTGGTGAACCTGTCGTTCAGCGAGATGTCGAGCTCGGCCAACATGGCCTTCTCGATGTATCCGGGCCTGGCCCACGGGGCCTATTCGGCGATCCACACGGGCGGCAGCGACGCGCAGAAGCAGACCTATCTGCCCAAGATGGTCTCCGGTGAATGGACCGGCACCATGAACCTGACCGAGCCGCATTGCGGCACGGACCTGGGCCTGTTGCGCACCAAGGCGGTCCCCGAGGCCGACGGCAGCTACCGCATCAGTGGCCAGAAGATCTGGATCAGCGCCGGCGAACACGACCTGGCTGACAACATTGTCCACCTGGTGCTCGCCCGCGTCGAGGGCGCGCCGGCCGGCGTCAAGGGCATCAGCCTGTTCATCGTGCCGAAGTTCCTGCCCAACCCCGACGGGTCGGTCGGTCCGCGCAACGAGGGCGTCAAGTGCGTCGGCCTCGAGGAGAAGATGGGCATCCACGGCAACGCCACCTGCGTGATGCAGTACGAGGACGCCAAGGGCTGGCTGATCGGCGAAGAGAACAGCGGCCTGAAGCTGATGTTCGTGATGATGAACGAGGCCCGCATCGGCGTGGGCCTGCAGGGCGTGGCCCAGGGCGAAGCCGCCTACCAGGCCGCGCGCGACTTCGCCAAGGACCGGCTGCAGGGCCGTTCCCTGACCGGGCCGAAGAATCCGGAGGGTCCGGCCGATCCGATCATCGTCCACCCCGACGTGCGCCGCATGCTGCTCGACAGCCGTGCGGTCATCGAGGGCGGCCGCGCCTTTCTGTTCTGGACCGCGCTGCACGGCGACCTGAGCCACGGCCACCCCGACGAGGCCGTGCGCCAGAAGGCCGGCGACTACATGGGTCTGCTGACGCCGGTGCTGAAGGGCTACCTGACCGACAAGGGCTTCAAGGCCTGCGTCGACGGCATGCAGGTGCACGGCGGCAGCGGCTTCACCGAGCATTTCCCGGCCAGCCAGTATCTGCGCGACTGCCGTATCGCCCTGATCTACGAGGGCACCAACGGCATCCAGGCGCTCGACCTTGTCGGCCGCAAGCTGGCGGCCAACGGCGGCCGGGCGGTGATGAGCTGGTTCGCCGAGATCGACGGCTTCGTCGAGGAAAACGCCGGCGACGAAAAGCTCAAGCCGTTCCTCGACGGCCTGGCCTCGGCCAAGGCCCAGCTGCAGGACGGCACGATGTGGCTGATGCAGAACGGCCTGCAGAACCCCGACAACGCCGGGGCCGCCTCGACCGACTACATGCACCTCTTCGGCGTCACCGGCCTGGCCTACATGTGGGCCCTGATGGCCAAGGTGTCGCTCGCGAAGATCGCGGCCGGCGACACCGACCCTTTCTATGCCAGCAAGGTCTCGGTCGGTCAGTATTTCCTTGAGCGCATCCTGCCTGACGCGGGCGCGCATCTGGCCAAGCTGAAGACCGGCTCGGCCAACATGATGTCCATTCCCGCGGAGGCCTTCTGATGGGCGTTCTCAACCTCGATCGCACGCCCTCCCTGGCCGAGGAGGACATTGTCATCTTCGAGGACTCCGTCGGCCGGTTCTTCGACGAGAAGGCCCCCGAATCGCGCGTCGCGAAGTGGCGCGAGGACGGCAAGGTCGAGCGGCTGTTCTGGAACGAGGCGGCCGAGGCCGGCCTTTCCTGCCTGTCGATCCCGGAGGAATACGGCGGCATGGGCGGCGACTACCGCCATGAGGTCATCCTCATGGAGCAGCTGGGCGCCAAGGGCGTCGATGGGTTCGGCCTGTCGCTGCACAACGCCATTGTCGCCCCCTACATCCTGCATTGCGGCACCGAGGAGCAGAAGCGCCGCTGGCTGCCGAAGCTGGCGAGCTGCGAATATGTCAGCGCCATCGCCATGACCGAGCCCGGCGCCGGCAGCGACCTGCAGGGCATCAAGACCACGGCCAGGCTCGATGGCGACGCCTACGTCATCAACGGGTCCAAGACCTTCATCACCAACGGCCAGACGGCCAACTTCATCATCGTCGTCTGCAAGACCGACCCGACCCAGGGCGCGCGCGGCACCTCGCTGATCGTGGTCGAGACCGACAACGCGCCGGGGTTCGAGCGCGGCCGCAACCTCGACAAGCTGGGCCAGGAGGCGGCCGACACGTCCGAGCTGTTCTTCAACGACGTGCGGGTCCCGGCCGCCAACCTGCTGGGCGGCGGCGAGGGCCAGGGCTTCTTCCAGCTGATGGGCCAGCTGCCGCAGGAGCGGCTGAACATCGCCGTCCAGGCCATCGCCACCATCGAGCGGGCGCTGGCCCTGACCATCGACTACGTCAAGCAGCGCGAGGCCTTCGGCAAGAAGGTCATCGACTTCCAGAACACCCAGTTCGTGCTGGCCGAATGCAAGACCGAGGCGACGGTGGCGCGGGTGTTCGTCGACCACTGCATCGAGGCCCACCTGAAGGGCAAGCTGGACGCGGCGACGGCCTCGATGGCCAAATACTGGCTGACCGATCTCGAGAACAAGATCATCGACCGCTGCCTGCAGCTGTTCGGCGGCTTCGGCTACATGGCCGAATACCCGATCGCCCGCATGTACCGCGACAGCCGCGTGCAGCGGATCTACGGCGGCACGAACGAGATCATGAAGGTGCTGATCGCCAGGACGCTGTAAGGGTCCATGATCGACCATCTCTCCATCGCGGTGAGTGATCTGGTCAGAAGCGCCGCCTTCTATGACGCCGTGCTGGGTCCGCTCGGCTACCGCCGGCTGGTCGATCGGCCGGGGACCGTCGGGTTCGGCAAGCGCTACCCCGAGGTGTGGCTCAATCATCGCCCGGGGGTGACCCGGGCCGACCCGGACACCGGTCACCACGTCTGCCTGCGAGCCTCGAGTCCTGAAGCGGTGGAGGCCTTCCACACGGCCGCGCTGGCCCATGGCGGGGCCGACGCCGGCGCGCCGGGACCGCGCCAGGCGGCCATGACGACCTATATCGGCGCCTTCATTCTCGACCCCGACGGCGCCAAACTGGAAGCCGCCTGTTTCCCAAGGGAGGGCTGATGGCCCACGTCGCCACCATCGACTGGGCCGGCAAGCCCGGCGAGGATTTCGCGGCCGGCCACTACAGCCGCGCGCATGACGTCATCTTCGATGGCGGCATCACCGTGCCCGGCTCGGCCTCGCCCTCCGTGGTCCGGGCGCCCTGGTCGGTCGAGGCGGCCGCCGATCCCGAGGAAATGCTGATCGCGGCCCTGTCGTCCTGTCACATGCTGACCTTTCTCGACAAGGCGCGGCGGGCCGGCTTCGTCATCAGCCGCTATCGCGACGAGGCCGAAGGCGTGATGCGCAAGACGCCCGAAGGCAGGATCGCCGTGACGCGGGTCGCGCTGCGCCCGCGGATCACCTTCGAGGGGCGTCAGCCCACGGACCAGGAACTCGACGCCCTGCACCATGCCGCGCACGAGGAGTGCTTCATCGCGAACTCGGTCAGGACCGAGGTCGTCGTCGAGCCGCCGCCGCCGCCGCCATAGCGCGCGACGGCCCCTTGCGCCGGGCCGTTCACGCCCTGCTAACCATCTGAAAGACCGTCGTTCTTTCACTGAGTCTTAGGAAGACCTCCCGCAAGGTCCGCCAAAGACCGGGGAACGACGGCGCGATGAACGGCATGGAACAGACGGACAGGTTCGGAATCCGGGCGTCGGCGACGGCCCGCCGCCGCCATCTCAAGATGCGCATCGTCACCGCCCTCATCGTCGGCGCCGTCCTGCATTTCGCGCTCGGCTGGTGGCTGACCTGGGTCTGGTCGGCGGCCTATGTCGGCACCCAGCTGCTGGAAGCCTGGGCGACGCCCCGGCTGCTGCGCAATTCGGTCGACACCCCGGCCGAGGCCGCCAACATCGCCGTGGTGCTGTTCTTCCCCGGCGCCCTGGTGTTCGGCGGGCTGGCGGTCGCCCTGTGGATCAGCGTGCCCGGCTACGGTCCCGCGCTCGGCGTGGCGGTGATCGCCAGCGCCATGATCAACCTGATCGCCCTGAGTCGCGGCTCGCGGCTCGCCTTCGCCGCCTCGGCGACGCCCTATGGCCTGTACCTGCTGGTCATGCCGATGCTCGACTATGGCCGCATCGCCGGCCCGCTGCTGACCACCATGATGATCGCGGTGGGCCTGATCATGCTCAACATCATCGGCGCCTGGATCAGCACCGAGGAGGCCCGTCGCGCCCACCAGATGGCCACCGAGGAGGCTGACCGCCGGCGCACCGAGGCCGAGGCCGCCGTCGAGGCCAAGTCGGCCTATCTGGCGATGATCAGCCACGAACTGCGCACGCCGATCAGCGCCATCCTCGCCGGGGCCGGCGAGCTGGAACGCACCGCGCCAGGGCAGGGCCGCGCCCAGGCCCGGCTGATCCGCGGGGCCGGCCAGATGATGCGCGGCCTGCTCGACGACCTGCTCGACCTGTCCAAGATCGAGGTCGGCCGGATGGAGGTCGAGAGCGTCGCCTTCGACCTGCGGGCGGTCGTCTGCGAGGCCCTGAAGATGTGGCGGCCCGAGGCGCGTCACAAGGGACTGCGGCTGCGGGTCGAGGGCGCCCATACCCTGCCGGAATGGGTGCAGGGCGATCCGACGCGCATTCGCCAGGTGCTCAACAACCTGATCTCGAACGCCCTGAAATTCACCGCCCAGGGCTCGATCACCCTGCGCCTGGCCGCCGAACCGGTCGGCGATGGCGATCAGCGGGCCATATCCCTGGCCGTGGCCGACACCGGCCCGGGGATGTCCCCGGCCCAGGTCGCCCGCCTGTTCACCCCCTTCGACCAGCTCGACGCGGGCACGGCCCGCAAGCACGGCGGCTCGGGTCTGGGCCTGGCCATCAGCCGCGAGCTCGCCCGGCTGATGGGCGGCGAACTGACCGCCGCCAGCGCGCCCGGGGAGGGGGCGGTGTTCACCCTCAATCTGACCCTCCCGACCATCGCCGCGCCGGCCGGCGCCTCGTCCCCCGCCCTGGTCGAGGCGCGGGTGCTGGTGATCGACGACCACGCCGTCAACCGCCAGGCCATCGCGCTGGTTCTCGCGCCCCTGGGCATCACGCCGGAGACCGCCGCCTCGGCGGAGGAGGGTCTCGAGCGGCTGGCCC
>DAORNX010000094.1:0-792 GCA_035441225.1 Caulobacter sp. | reverse complement strand
CGACATGGACGGCCGCGAGGCGACCCGTCGCCTGCGCGCGCAGCCCGGCCCGAACCAGGCCGCCCCGGTGATCGCCATCACCGCCTCGGCCACCGAGCGGGACTGGGAAGCCTGCCGGGCGGCCGGCATGACCGGTCATGTCGCCAAGCCGATCGAGCCGGCCCAGCTCTACGCCGCGCTCGACGCCGCGCTGGCCGAGATCGAGGCGCGGGAGGCGGCCTGACTCCGAAGGGGATGTGTGCCGAAGGGACGCGTCCCCTCAGGCCAGCATCCGCGCCAGCCGCTCCCGCAGCGCGGCCTCGTCCTTCATCTCGCACTCCCAGATCGCCTCGACCCGCCAGCCGGCCGCCTCGAGCGCCGCGCGGCTGGCGATGTCCCGTTCACGGTTGCGGCCCACCTTCGCCAGCCAGTAGTCACGGTTCGCTCTGGGCACGCGGCCGCCGCGCGGACAGTCGTGACCGTGCCAGAAGCAGCCGTGGACGAAGATCGCCAGCCGCCGGCCGGCCATGACGATGTCGGGTCGGCCGGGCAGGTCCCTGCGGTGCAGGCGGTAGCGGGCGCCAAGTCCGGTCAGGAGGCGGCGCACGGTCTTCTCGGGCGTCGTGTCGCGACTCTTCACCCGGCGCATCACCGCCGAACGCTTGGCGGAATCATAGACGTCGGTCACGGCCGGGTCCCGTCCGGCCAGCGGCCCAGCCGCGCCGTGCCGGTCAGGATCGCCGCCCCGAGCTGGCGAACGCCCGGCGCACGCGACAGCGGGGTGAACAGCCATCGCCGCAGGCCGGCCCAGAC
>DAORNX010000093.1:1360-7645 GCA_035441225.1 Caulobacter sp. | reverse complement strand
ACATCGGCTCGGGCACCGGCCTGCTGGCGATGATGGCGGCCCGGGCCGGCGCGGCGGCGGTGGTCACCTGCGAGATGAATCCGGCCGTGGCCGACGCCGCCACGGACATCGTGGCGCTCAACGGCTACGCCGACCGTGTCCGGGTGATCGCCAAGCGCTCCACCGACCTCGATCCCGACGCGGACATGGGGGGACGGGCCGATGTGCTGGTGTCGGAGATCGTTTCCAACGACCTTCTGCGGGAGGGCGCGTTGCCGGTGATGGAGGACGCCGTGGCCCGGTTGCTCAAGCCGGGCGGCCGGATGATCCCGGAGTCGGGCCGCATAAGGGTGGCGCTGGCCCACTGGGCGGGGCTTGACCGGCGACGGATGAGCCTGGTGGCCGGTTTCGACATGACGCCCTTCAATCGCCTGGCCCGCCGGCCCGAGCGCCTGGAGGTCGGCGACCCGGAGTTGGCGCTGAGGGGGCCGGCCGCGGATCTGTTTGAATTCGATTTCTCGTCCGGCGGGCCCTATCGGCCCGGTCGGGCGACCGTGAACCTCGTCGCCGATGGCCAGGCCATCAACGGCGTGGCGCAGTGGATCTCCCTGCGGATGGACGCGGCGGGAGACTATGAGAACCAGCCGGCCGCCGGCGCGTCGTCATGCTGGGCCTGCCTGTTCCACCCGTTCGAACGGGAACTGCGCCCGCTCGCGGGAACGGCGATGTCCATCCACGGCGCGCACACCCGCCAGGCCTTGCGGATCTGGTCTGGCGGCACGGCCTGATCAGGCGTTGCTGCGCGAGGCCTTGCGCAGGAAATGGCCGTTGGCGACGCCGCGGAGCAGCGCCAGCCGATAGGTCGTGGAAACGGCCCGCGAGTTCCAGTTTCCGGTCGGCCAGTTTTCGACCAACTGTCGCATCCGTGGCAGGTTGAGCGCCGTTGACGCGGCCGGGACCTCCGCGAGGCGCGCGACTTCGTCGGCGATCTGGTCGCGGGAGGCGGTCATGCTCTCGTGCCAGTCGATCGCCTGCAGGCCCTTGCGTCGCTCCGACAGGACGACCTCCGGCAAACGGTCCGCCAGGGCCCGCCGGACGAGAGCGCGCGGTCGTCCTTCCTCCATGAAGGCGTCGGTCGGCAGGGACAGGCAGTATTCTACCAGCCGCTGGTCGCCGGTCGGGTCCCTCAGGTCCACGCCCCAGCCTGCCAGCGCCCCCTTGTTCTGATTGCCGCTGTCCACGCGCCGCAGGGCGCCCAACCGGGCGTCGAAGGCGGAGGTTTGTGGCCGGTAGGCCAGGTCGAAGCCAAGGTCAGCGGCCCGGCTGTCCAGCGCGATCTCGCGCTGACGATCCACACTGAGCATGGAGTAGCTGGCCAGGTCGCCGACATGACCGCCGGCGAGCCGCTGCAGTTGCAGCCAGAGTCGCTGCGGGATCCACGGACCCAGGCTCTGGGCCAGCACGCCGCGCCAGCGGGCCTCGCCGGCCCTGACCATGGCCCGCCCTTCCCGGAACAGCCGCAGCCAGCGCCCCGCCGCCATCAGTTCCGGGAGCAGTTCGCGGCCGGCGTAGCTGAGGGTCAGGTTGCCGACCGCGCCGGTCAGCAGCACCCGGACTCCCCGCTTCTGCGCCTGGGCGTTGATCGCGTTGATCCACAGCTGGTTGCAGGCGTTGACCACCGGCCGCTCGAACAGGAAGAAGTTGCGGTCGAAGTCATCCATGACGCCGCGGTCGCCGGTTCGGACCAGCACATGGTCCATGTTCGGGTAGAGCGCCGCCGTGGCCCGGGCCAGACCGGTTTCGTCCCCGAACCGCCCCGGGGGCGGCTCGCCCTCGTAGCCCTTGCGTGGAACCGACGTGAACGCGACCGGTCCCTCGCCCCGGGGCGCCAGCAGCCTCGCCGCGGTAGCCGCGACGGCCGCGCTGTCCAGACCTGCGCTCAGATGCGTTCCGACCGGACCGGCGCTCCGACGCAAGCGGACCTGGACCGCCCGGTCGAGATGGTGCCGGACGCCCTCGGCGTAGTCGTCCGCCCGGCCCCGGGCCAGGGTCTTTCGCGAGGGCGTCCAGTGTCGCCGGCTCGACGTCCCGGAGGTCGTGGCCACCACGACCTGGCCGGACTCCACCCGCTGGATGTCCTTGAAGAAGCTCCTCGGACCCGTTTCTGGCAGCAGGGCGAGAAACTCCGCCATGCGCACCTCGTCGGGCCCGTAGGGAATGTCGGGCAGGGCATGAAGTCCCTTCGGCATCGAGGCGAAGGCGAAGAATCCGGCCCCCCGATGGAAGTGCAGCGGCCTCGCGCCGCACGGATCCCGGGCCAGCACAAGCCGTCGCTCGCGGGCGTCCCAGATCGCGAAGGCATAGTCCCCCAGCAGGTGCTCGAAGACCCTGTCCTCCCAGCGCTCCCAGGCCGCCAGCAGCAGGTCTGCGTCAGAATGCCGGGCCGCGTCGGGCGCCGGGATGCCGAGGTCGCGCGCGAGTTCGTCGCGGTTGTCCAGCCTGAGGTCCGCGACCAGCGCGAACCGACCGTCTCCGCCGGCCAGCGGCTGGCGGTCGTGGACGTCCTCGGGAACGGTTATGAAGAGGCGACGGCCGAGGGCGACGTCGCCCAGATCCCGAATGGCTTCCGCGTCAGGACCATAGATCGCCTGGGCCGTCAGCATCCGTTGGCAGGACTCGCCCGCGGTCGGGGCGCCGTCGAAGTTCCAGAGACCGGCCAGGGCGGACATCTATCCGGCGCATCTCACAAATACAGACGCGCAACAACGGCCCGCCGGCGGCGAGCCGTCTTGCGCTTGAAGGACTGTCGCCCGGCGACCGCCGGGCCGGACGTCGTCAGGAATAGATGCCGGCATCCGTCGCGGCGAAGCCCACGGCGGCTTCGGCGTCGGCGGCGTCGAGGCGCCGCAGTTCCGGGCGCTCCCAGGTCGCCAGATCGGTCGCAGCCTCGATATGGCCGTCCGCGGCGATGGCGCCCTTGTCGTCGTCACGCATGGTCATCTCCTTACACAGGTTGAATCGATCCTAGCCTGAACTTGGCAGCAAAACATAATAAATCCTTGCTGCAACCGGCCCTCGCCTCGTCGGCGAATTCGCGGGCGCGGCTGCCGGCCGGCTCCGGCCTATGAGGCTCCCAGAAGTCGGCGCAGCGGAAAATCGGGAAGAACCCGGGCTTCCGCATCCCCGGCGTCAAGACGACGCAGGTGGGGCGACTCCCATGGGGCGCGGATCGTCGTCGGCTTGACCTCAAGCCCGGGCGATGACCCGGCTTCTTCGTATGACTGCACCTTGCGCTCCCCGGCGTGTGATTCGGCGCGTCAAGTTAGCCACAGGCGCCTCGCCCGGTCGATACCGCAACCCCGCGCGCCGCCCCCGGTCCCGGCGCCCGGTTCAGGTATGGACGCAGTCCGTCGCGGATCGCAATCAGGGCTGCCGGGCGGCTCCGCCCCGGTCCGGAATCGCTGCCGGCGATCGTCGCAGACGGTCGCTCAAACCCGAGGAACCGGGTGGCCATTCCCCCGAACCGGAATCCGGCGAACCGACCCCTCCCGGACTTTGGCGTTTCTCGATCAACGATCAACGGGCGCCGCGCGCAGTTTCAGGATTAGACCCCAAGATCAACACCCACGCCGATCACGATGGCTTCAGCATCGCCGGCGTCGAGCCTGCGCAGGAGCGGCTTTTCCCACGCGGCGAGCGCGTCCGTCATGGCCGGCGCAGCGGCAGGCGCGGTGGCGTGGTAGTCATCGTGATCCATGGCTTTCCCCTCGGCGCGGGGGCCTTATGGCCCTCAACGGCAATGCCTCAGCACAATCCCCAGCGGGCCGCAATCGAGTTCGCCCGGCGGACTGTCCCGTCGTCAGCCCGCCGCGGAACTCACCGTGACCATGGCCTCGGCGCGAAGATCCTCGAGAAGCGCCATCACCTGGTCGCGGCAATCCTCGGGCCCGACATCGAACTCGGACAGCAACTGGCGGCAGAGGTCGTCGATCGACCGCGGCTCGGCGAGCAGCGCCCAGATCCGTGATCCCACGCTGTTGAGGCCGTAGCAGACGCCCCGGTCGATGCTCATGGCGACGAGCTCGCCATCGACCTCCGCGGTCAGCAGGCCCTCGTCGCGGACCACGATGTCGCCGCCGGCGAGGGCGGATTGCGTCTTCATTTCCGGCTTCCCCAATCTGATGGATCGGCGTCGAGCAGGTGGCGTTCGAGCCGCCGCGCCTCCGCGTCGAACACATCATAACCCCACACCCGCGATGCGGTAAAAACCTCGGCGTGCGCCAACAGGGCGGCGCACTGGCCGAAGTGTCGCGCCCTCAGCCCCATCGGATCGAGATACTGGCCACGGTAGGTCTGGGCCATCACCGTCTCCATCGCGTCGCGTCCCCGCAACCGCGTGACGTCGCCGGCGCCGTCCTCGGCCTGCCGCAGCAGGTA
Organism: Caulobacter sp.; assembly: GCA_035441225.1. GTDB lineage: Bacteria > Pseudomonadota > Alphaproteobacteria > Caulobacterales > Caulobacteraceae > Caulobacter. The sequence goes on along the minus strand of DAORNX010000093.1, from coordinate 3,229 downwards.
GAGACGGCGGAACGGCACCGGCCGCGCCCGCGCCCGCCCGGTCAGCGGCACATGGTACTTGTCCATGCCCTCGATGGCCTGGTCGAGGTTGTCGCGATGATGGCCGAACGCCTCGGCCGCGTCGCCCCACAGCTTCAAGCGCGGCAAGCCGGGCCAGGCGAACGGCCGGCCGTCTCCGTCAAAGCTGAGGGCGCAGACGTCGTCGCAAAGGATCTCGTAGCCGGCGCGCTCGAAATGGGCCGCCAGGGTCGACTTTCCTGCGCCGGAATGGCCGGCGAAGGCGATCGCCTGGCCGTCGACGACAATGGCGTTGGCGTGCAACGGCAACAGGCCGCGCTGATGGCAGAGGATCCCGAGCGCCGATCCGAGCAGGAACAGGCGCAGGTTACGCTCCGAACCGCCGGGGATCGGGTCGATGACGATCTCCCGCCCCCCCCTGACCAGATAGCGGGCAGTGTCCTCGACCGTCAGGAGCACGCTGTCGCCGGCCACCTGCAGGCCGTGTGCGATCGTCCGGGCGTCCGGCAGCGCCTCCGGCAGCGGACCGAACCCGATGTCGATGACCTCGCGCCGGTCGCCGTCGTCTTCGGCGCGCGGCGTCGCCGTCGTCAGTTCCGGGAGCGGCATCTGCGAGCGCACCAGCACATTGACGAATTCGTAGAGCGGATGCTCGGGCAGCGGAGTCGGCGCCATCACGACCGATGATCGCCGATCCGCATCAGGCCCGCTACCTTCTCTGTGAGCCGCAAGGGACCGGCCAGCAGAAGATACAGGAACCATAACGGGCGGGGAAGCGGCACGGCGTCGATCAGCGGCCACAACAGCAGCCACGCGCGTGTCTCATGCATGCGAAACGCCCAGCTGTTGTCTAGCAACAGCCCGTGCAGAAAAAACTTCAACGAAGCGCCGGGGACGGTGCTCGGCTCACGCGGGTCGGTGATCGCCCGGAGCCCGAAGCGGAACAACCGCGCCACCCGGGGGTCGCCCAGCAATTCGCGCCGCAGCGCCGCCGCCAGGGACCGTCCATAGACGGCCTCCAGCAACAGCAGCGCCTGGCCCGACGCCCGCCCCGCGCCCCGCGCGCTGGCCATGGCGTGGAGGTCGGCGATTTCCGGGTCAGGCATGCCCGCCGTCAGGGCGGCGATGTCACCGAGCCACTTCAGCCGGAACCAGGCGTGCCGGGCCCCATGCACACAGAGGTAGGCATAGAGGGCGTCCCGCGTGGGCACCGGCGCTGTTCGCCCCGGGGCCACGGCGATCTCCCGGGTCTCGGCCAGCAGGTCGAGTCGGTCCGACAGAAGAGGGCTGTAGGTGGGCCGGAAATGGAGCTCCAGCAGGACGCCGGTGGCCGGGGCCAGGAAGACGAAGTCCTTCTTCCACGCCAGCCAGAGCGACATGGCCGGGTCCGGCTCGTGAGCCGTCGGCGGCAGGGGAGCGTACCCGGCCCGCTCGCAGATGTCCGCCGCCCGCCGGACATGCTCGAGCGGAACCAGCAGGTCCAGGTCGCGACTCTGGCGCACGGTCAGGTCGCCATAGGCCTCGACCATCAGGCCCGGCCCCTTGAGCACCTGGACCGGGATCGCGGCCTCGGTGAGCAGGGCGACGAGGCGCAGGGCCTCGCCGAGCAGGCGCAGGTTCAGCAGGGCGTCGCCGGCCGCCCGGCCACGAATGGCCTCGCGTGTCGCCGGAGCGCCTCCAGCCGCGGCGGCGGTCAGGCCATGATGGACGAAGCCGGCGACCCGGTGACGGTCCACGGCGATCAGCACCCGCTCCCAGTCCAGCGCCGGGTCGTCGACCGCGGCCGTGATGGCCGTGGTCCTCGCGGGGCCGGGCGGCCAGGCGGTGCAGGCGACCAGCAGTCTCAGCTCC
>DAORNX010000093.1:0-1259 GCA_035441225.1 Caulobacter sp. | reverse complement strand
CCTGCCGTCAGCCCGGGGGGAAGGAGGCCAGGAGGCGATAGTCGCCGGCCAGTTCGCACCCGACGACATCGGTCTCGCCGACGGTGACCCAGACATGGGACGACAGCCCGCGGGCCCGATCGAGCGCCGCGCCATAGTGAAGCTGCGAGGGCGCCCCGCGCCGCCGGAGCATCCAGTGGGCGGCGAGTCCCTCCTGAAAGCACACGACGCGAAAGGGCGCGCGCCGGCCGGCGGCGCGTACGGCCCAGGCGACACGGGCCGCCGCCCCGGCCCAGTCCGACCGGCCGGACGGCGGACCCCCGCGTCCCGACGCCAGGGTCACGACCCGTCTGAACGGCAGCAGACGCACGGCCAGCGCCCCGAACGTGACCATGGCCGTCGCCTCGACGAGCAGGGCGCGATCGCTCCAGGACAGGGCCGCCCAGCGCCGGGTCAGCGAGCGTCGACGTCGACGCTGGTCGACCAATTGCTGCGAGAATGGGTCACTCACGCTGGTCTGTCTCTTGTCCATCTGGACTTCTCTCCCCGGCATGGCCGCGCCGACGGGGGCCGCTCCGCCGGCCTAGAAGTTCACCCGTCGGCTGAGGGCGCCGTCGACGAGCAGATTGACGCCGCTGGTGAAGCTCGACAGCGGGCTGCTCAGGAATACGGCCGCGTTGGCGATGTCCTGCGGCGTGGCCATGCGGCCCATGGGATTGCGGGCCATCGCGCCCTTGAACACCTCGGGCAGGTTGGTCTCGATGGTCTGCCAGACGCCGCCCTCGAAGTAGACCGTCCCGGGCGAGACGACGTTGGCGCGCACATGGCGGGGCGCGTACTGCCGGGCCAGGCCCTTGGCGAAGTGGATCAACGCGGCCTTGATCGGGCCGTAGGAGCTGGCGCTGTCGGTCTCCGCCGCCGACACCGAGGAAATGATCACGAACGAGGCGTCGCCATGGGTTTCGGCCGCCTTCAGCAGAAACGGCCGGGCGGCGTCGAAGGCGTTGACCATGCCCAGCACGTCGAGGCGGAAGTTCTGGTCCCACGAGGCCGGGTCGGCGCCCTGGGCCATGGCCCCGGCGTTGGACACGAGGATGTCGATGCCGCCCAGTTCGGCGCCGGCGGCTTCGATCCACCGTTTCAGCGCCTCGCCGTCGAGGATGTCCACCGCCGCGCCCGTGGCCTTGACGCCGGCGCCGCCCAGGGCCGTCACCGCCTCGGCGACCTGCTCGGCGTTGCGGGCGCAGACGGCGACGTTGGCGCCTTCCGCCGCCAGGGTC
>DAORNX010000092.1:0-7669 GCA_035441225.1 Caulobacter sp. | reverse complement strand
CCGCGCCGGCGGCGCGCCCGATGATGCGCACCGCGGCCGGCGTGGCCCTTGGGCTCGCCAGCGGAGGCCTGGCCACCCTCGCCTTTCCGCCGTTCGAGCTGTGGCCGCTGATCTTCGTGGCCTTCGTGCCGATGGTGGTCGCCCAGCACCGGATTCTGCCGAAGGGTCTGGGACCGCTCGCGCCCGGCGCGGCGATCGGCGCCTACTACGCCGGCCAGCTGTCGGCTGGTCTCTCCGACGGGGGCGTCGCCTGGTACATCCAGCTCTGGCCGCTCTATGTCGGTCTGCTCATCGCGGCCCTGTGCTGGCCCGGCCGCCATTTCCACAGCAGGACCGCCTACCGCTGGCTGGTGCTGTCCTTCCCCGTCGCCTGGGTCGGCATCGACGCCGCACGGGCCCTGTCCGGCGTGGACGTGCTGGCCGGCACCTGGGGCAATCCGGTCTACGCCCTCTATGCCCAGCCCTGGCTACTGCAGCCGTTGACGGTGTTCGGCCTGTTCGGGCTGGAGCTGTTGTTGCTGGTGATCAACTTCGCGGTCGCCGGACTGGTGATCGCCCTGCTCGATCGCAGACGCGCGCCAGAGGGTGCGCCGGTCCTGCCAATGGCGCGGGCCCTGCGCGCCGCCGGAGTCGTCGGCGCCCTGGCTGTGGCCTGGACGATCATGTCGCTGGTCCAGTTCCAGAACCATCCCGCCACCCTGCGGGTCGGAACCGTCCAGGCCAACGCCCCCCGGGATCCGGAGGAGGAGCTGGCCCGCAATGTCGCCGCCACCCGCGCCCTGGCCGCGCAGGGGGCGAAGCTGGTCGTCTGGCGCGAAGGCATGCTGAAGTTTCATCCGCTGCGGGAGCGGACCGCGGAGCTCAAGGCGCTGGCGGCCGAGACTGGCGCCCACATCGCGCTCGGCTACGGTCTGAAGCAGCCCGACGGCCTGCGGCTCAATGAAGCGGTGCTCTTCGCGCCCGACGGCCAGGTCTTCGGCCCTTATGGCAAGTCGCACCCCGGCCGGTTCGCAGGGGACCAGAGCGACACCGGAGGCGACTACAAGGTCTACGACACAGCCCTGGGCAAGGTCGCAACCATCATCTGCTACGACCTGGACTTCACCGACACCGCCCGCGAGATGGCCCGTCGCGGCGCGGGCGTCATCGCCGTACCGTCCAATGACGTGCCGGCGATCGCGACCACCCACTACACACACCTGGTGTTCCGGGCGATCGAGAACCGCCTGCCGATGGCCAAGGCCGACAGCCTGTTCGACACCGCCATTGTCGATCCCTACGGCCGCCTGCTGGCCCGCAACGTCAATCCGCTGAGCATGGCGGAGGCCAGACGCGTGACCGCCACGCGCGAACTGGCCGCGCAGACGCTGATCGCCGACGTGCCCCTGGCCACGGGCCCGACCGTCACCACCCGGCTGGGGGACTGGATGGGCTGGCTGGCCATCGGCGCCATGCTGGTGGCGGCCGGTTCGCAGGTCGTCCGCCGTTTCCGTCGGCGCGACGCGTGACTGGCGGGTTTGCGACGGGACTGTGTCTCAAGGACGGACAGGACGGCTCACCCCACGTCTGAAGTTGGGGAAAGGCCGCGACAGCTGTCCGCAAACGGGGGGAGGAAACCCATGAACGACAAGCTCTCGCGCCAGGTCGCGCGTCGCGCCATGCTGGGAATAGGTGTTTCGGCCGCGGCCCTGATGGCCGCGCCCGCGTTCGCCCAGGACGCTCCGGTCAAGACCGCGCCGTCCAACAGCGGCGACTATACGGTCGAGTCGATCACCATCACGGCGCAGCGCCGCTCCGAAGAGAACATCAAGGTGCCGGTCGCGGTCACGGCCCTGGGCGCCGAGGAGCTCCAGGACATCACCGCCAACAACGTCACCGACATCGCCTTCAAGATCCCCAACGTGCTGATGAGCTCCGGCTCGATCTCGCCCTCGATCAGCATCCGCGGCGTGTCCTCGCAGAGCAACTACGCGGCCGGTTTTCCGCCCGCGGTCGGCGTCTATGTCGACGAGGTCTACCAGGGCCGCGATCCGACGTTCAACGTATCGCTCAACGACATCGAGCGGATCGAAGTGCTGCGGGGGCCCCAGGGCACCCTCTACGGCAAGAACACCATCGGCGGCGCGATCAACCTGATCACCGGTGATCCGAGCAACGATTTCACCGCCTTCGGGGACGTGCAGTTCGGCAACTATGACATGTCCCAGTTCCGGGCCACGGTCGGCGGAGCCATCATCCCTGACCTTCTCATGGTGCGCCTGTCGGTCGTCCACGCCGAACGCGAAGGCTACATCACCAACACCTTCCGCAACACCGAGCTGAACGACTTCTCGGGCAACGGGGCCAGACTGGTGATCGGCTCGCAACCCAATGACCGCCTGAAGATCCGACTCAGCGCGGACTATTTCAAACAGGTCGGGAGCCAGGCAGCGGAGACCGGTCCGGTCAGCTTCCTCGTGCCCCTGCCGATCTTCGCCACCGTGCCTCCGCAGGACCCGTCCGACAACGTGGTCCAGCTCAACACCGACTCCTTCGCCAAGCGCGAACTTGGCGGCGGATCGGTCCGCGTCGACTACGACCTGGACTCCGTCACCCTTACATCGATCACTGCCTATCGCAGCTATATGTCCGACTTCGAGGACGACTCCGATGGCATCCAGCTCGACGGGTTCAACGTCGGCCGCGAGGAAAACGGGGAGAACTTCAGCCAGGAACTTCGGCTGACCTCGACCGGCGAGGGCCCCTTCGCCTGGATCGGCGGCTTCTACTTCTACGCGGAAAACACCGAGAACAACCGCCGCATCCGGACCGGCCCCAACTTCCCCCAACTGCTCGCCGGCCTCACGCTCCCCGGCTACGCGGAGAGGGCCCGGACCGAGTCCCGGATCGAGGGCACATCCTGGGCGCTGTTCGCCTCGGGCACCTATCAACTGTCCGAGCAGCTGCGGCTGGCCGGCGGCCTTCGATACACGACCGAGAACAAGGACTTCACCTACCATCAGTACTATACGCAGACCTACGGGCCGGGTGGTCCTTGCGGAGCCGGCGGGTTGTTCATTCCCTGCTTCGCGGTGAACATTCCCCAGCGCGCGGAGAGCTACAACGAAGGGCAGCTGACCGGCGACATCAGCCTGAGCTACGACTACTCCGACGATCAGGTCTTCTCGATCCGCTACAGCCGCGGGTTCAAGGCGGGCGGTTTCAACACCGACGTGATCTCCCCGCCCTTCAATCCGGCCGATTCGCTCGGCTTCGCCCCCGAGTTCGTCGACAGCTACGAGGCCGGCTACAAGTCGTTCTGGTTCGACCGGCGCCTGAGCCTCAACGTCGCGGCGTTCTACCTGTCGTGGAAGGACAAGCAGGAGCAGATCGACCTCGGCACGTCCTTCCTGGTCCGCAACGCGGCCAGCGCCTCGAACAAGGGCGTCGAGATCGAGTTGACGGCGCGCCCGACCCGCTACCTGACCCTTGATTTCAATGGCGCCATGCAGCGCGCCAAGTACGAGGAATTCCCCGCCGACCCCGCGTCGGAGGGCAAGTCCTTCGGGCTGCCCGAATTCACCGGCAGCGCCGGCGCCCAGTTCATCATGCCGGTCAACGACGCGATCGAGTTCTACCTTCGGGGCGACGTGATCTATCGGGGCGAATCCTACGTCAACACGGCCAACACCCTGGCCAATGAAGCCACCACCCGGATCAACGGCAGGATCGGCTTCCAGTCCACGACCGGCGGTTGGGGAGCCTATCTCTGGGGCAAGAACATCGCCGACGAGATCACCCCGAGCGGCGGCACGTTCCGCCAGGTGGGCATCTACGGCTACACCGTTCGCGGCGCCGATCTGGGGCGTACCTGGGGTGTCGAACTGCGCAAGCGGTTCTGAGGCGCATGGGGCCGCCGCCCTCTCGCGGACGGCGGCCCGCAGTGCTCAAATTCAGGCGGGTCCGTCTGTCTGGAGAGATCATGTGATCGAGTCCCCCTACTACACCCCTGAGCATGAGATCTTCCGCGAGAGCGTGCGGCGGTTCATCGAGCGTGAGTGCCTCCCCAACCGGAAGGCCTGGCAAAAGGACCTGAAGGTTTCGCGCGACGTCTGGACCAGGGCCGGCGAGGCCGGGCTTCTCTGTTCAAAGGTCGCGCCCGAGTTCGGCGGGCCCGGAGGCGACCTGTTCCACTGCATGGTCATCATGGAGGAGCAGACGCGAGCCGGCTTCAACGAGCTGGCCTTCTATCTGCACAGCGACATCATCGCGCCGTACATCGAGCTCTACGGCACCGAGGCGCAGCGCCGGACCTGGCTGCCGCGCATGGTGACCGGCGAGATCACCTCGGCCATCGCCATGACCGAGCCAGGCGCCGGCAGCGACCTGCAGGCGATCCGCACCCGCGCCGTGCGCGAGGGCGACCACTATGTGCTCAACGGCCAGAAGACCTTTATCAGCAACGCTCAGCTCGCTGACATCATCGTCGTCGCCGCCAAGACCGACCCCGAGGCCGGCGGCCGCGGCGTCAGCCTGCTGATCCTCGAGCCGAAGGACGCCAAGGGCTTCAGTCTGGGGCGAAATCTGAGGAAGATCGGCTGCAAGGCGCAGGACACGTCCGAACTGTTCTTCGAGGACGTGCGCATCCCGGCGGAGAACCTGCTCGGCGGCGAAGAGGGCCGAGGCTTCTACCAGCTCATGCAGCGCCTGCCCGAGGAACGGCTGATCATGGCCATGTCCGCCGTGGCCAACATGGAGTTCGCGGTCGAGGAGGCCGTCGCCTACGCGCGGCAGCGCATGGTGTTCGGCAAGCCTCTGATCGACCACCAGGACGCGCGCTTCAAGCTCGCCGAATGCAAGACGACCGTGGCCTTCGCCAGGACCTTTCTGGCGGACTGCGTCGACCGCTTCATCGAGGGAACCTTCGACGCCCGCGACGGCGCGATGGCCAAGTGGTGGACCACCGAACGCAGCTGCGAGGTCATCGACGACTGCCTGCAGGTCTTTGGCGGATACGGCTACATGAAGGACTTTCCGATCTCCCGCCGCTACGCCGATGCGCGCCTGGGCCGCATCGCCGGCGGGACCAACGAGATCATGAAGGATCTGATCGGCAGGTCCCTGTGAACAGGCCCTCTCCCGTGATCGCCAGGCCGGCCATGGCCGGCGCCCTGCCCTTCAAGCCCGAACATGAACTGTTCCGGGCCAGCGCCAGGCGCTTCCTGGAGACCGAGTGCGCGCCGCATCGCGACGCGTGGGAAGAGGCCGGAATGGCGCCGCGTTCCATCTGGCGAAGGGCCGGAGAGCTGGGTCTGCTCTGCTTCCGCGCTCCGGAGGCCTATGGCGGCGCCAACGCCGACATCCTGTTCTCCGTCGCCCTGATGGAGGAACAGGTCAGGGCCGGCGTGGTCGGACCGATGATGTCGCTGCACAACGATGTCGTGGCGCCCTACGTCGAACGGTACGGGTCAGAGGCCCAGAAGGCCCGCGTGCTGCCCAGGATGGCCAGCGGCGAGTGGATCGGCGCCATCGCCATGACCGAGCCTTCTGGCGGCAGCGACCTGCGCGGCATGACCACCCGGGCGCGGCGCGACGGCGACGACTACATCATTACCGGGCACAAGACCTTTATCTCCAACGGGGCCTGCGCCGACATCGTCGTGCTGGCGGCGCAGACCGATGGCGGCATCAGTCTGTTCCTGATCGAAACACCGGGCCTCGAAGGGTTCACCCACGGCGAGCCGCTCGAGAAGCTGGGTCAGTGGTCGGCCGACACGACCGAGCTGTTCTTCGATGGCGCGCGGGTCCCGGCCTCCTGCCTGCTCGGCGAGATCGAGGGCCGCGGCTTCCCGCAGCTAATGGACCGGCTGGTCGAGGAGCGGCTGATGACCGCCGTCGGCGCGGTGGCCACGATGGAAACCGCCATTGCCCACACCATCGCCTACACCAGCGACCGCAAGGCCTTCGGACAGCGGGTTATCGACTTCCAGAACAGTCGCTTCCGGCTGGCCGAGGCCCAGACCGAGCTGGTTGTCTGCCGGGTGTTCCTGGCCCGCTGCATGCGCAGGTTCATGGCCGGAGACCTGTCGGCCGACGAGGCCGCGATGCTCAAGCTGCGCACGACCGACCTGCAGAACCGCGTCGTCGACCAATGCCTCCAGCTGCATGGCGGCTATGGATACATGCTCGAGTATCCGATCGCCCGGATGTGGCTCGATAGCCGGATTTCCAGGATCTACGGCGGCAGCAACGAGATCATGAAAGAAATCATCGGTAGAACTCTATGACCCAGACCGACATTCACCCGGCCGGCCCGGTGAAGTCCAACGGCGCGGCGCCGCTGGACCAGGCGGCGCCGCTGATCCTGGTGAGCCGCGAAGGCGGGATCGCCTGGCTCACCCTGAATCGGCCCGACGCCGCCAACTCGATCGACGCCCCCCTGGCGAAGGCTTTCAGGGCGGCCATCGCCGCCCTTGATGCGGACGAAAGCGTGCGGGTGCTGGTGCTGGCTGGCGCAGGCCGGATGTTCTGCGCCGGCGGCGACCTGACCACATTCGCCGGTCAGGGCGATGGCGCGGCCAGGTATGTCGAGGGGCTGATCCATGACCTGCATGCGGGGCTGGAGCAGCTGGCGTCTTTCCATGCGCCGATCGTGGCCGTGGTCCACGGCGCGGCGGCGGGCGCGGGCCTCGGCCTGGCCATGGCCGCCGACATCGTGCTGGCCGACGCCGGCAGCCGGTTCGTCATGGCCTATACCCGGGCCGGGCTGACGCCGGACGGGGGCACCAGCTGGATGCTGCCGAGGCTGGTCGGCATGCGCCGGGCGCTCGAGTTGACGCTGACCAACCGGACCCTCAGCGCCAGGGAAGCCCTCGAGCTGGGCCTGGTCACGGAGGTGACGACAGAAACGGCGCTCGCGGCCCGGGCCCGCGCCGTGGCGCTGGAGCTGGCCGCCGGTCCGACGGCCGCCTACGCCACCGCGCGGCGACTGATCCGGACCGCCCTGGAGAATGACTACGCCGTCCAGCTCGGCCAGGAAGCGCGTTCGATCGTCGCCTCCTTCAACACCGCCGACGGCCTGGAGGGCGTGCGGGCCTTCCGCGAGCGGCGGACCCCCGTCTTCCCGGGCGCCGCCAAGCCCTGACACCGGCCGCCTCGACCGCCCCGGCCCTTGCCCATCGCCCAGGAGCGTGACCGTTGAACAGTGATGAGTACCAGTCCTTCGACGCCGTCGGCCTCGCGGCGCTGGTGGCCCGCCGCGATGTCAGTCCCTCGGAGCTCCTCGACACCGCCCTCGAACGGCTGGACGAGATCAATCCCGCGATCAACGCCGTGATCCGGGTGGTCGAGGACCAGGCCCGGACCGCGATCGCCGAAGGCCTGCCCCAGGGCCCGCTGACCGGAGTCCCGTTCCTGATCAAGGACATCTCGCAGCAGATGAAGGGACTGCCCACCTGCGGCGGTTCCCGCCTGTTTCTCGACGCCGCCCCAGCCCCGGCCGACAGCGCGCTCGTCGCGGCCTACCGTCGGGCCGGTCTCGTCCTGTTCGGCAAGACCAACACCCCGGAGTTCGGCGCCGCTGCGACGACCGAACCCGTGGCGTTCGGGGCGACCCGCAATCCCTGGAATCTGGAGCGGACCAGCGGCGGCTCATCCGGCGGCGCGGCCGCGGCGGTCGCGGCGGGCATCG
>DAORNX010000091.1:0-7724 GCA_035441225.1 Caulobacter sp. | reverse complement strand
GTCGAGGCACAGGTCCTGCCCGAGCGCAAGGCGGCCGTGGTCGAGCGGCTGCGCGGCGAAGGCTTCGTGGTCGCCATGGCCGGCGACGGCGTCAACGACGCCCCGGCCCTGGCGGCCGCCGACGTTGGCCTGGCCATGGGCACGGGCACGGACGTCGCCATCGAGAGCGCCGGGGTGACCCTGCTCGGGGGAGACCTGACCGGTATCGCGCGAGCCCGGCGGCTGTCGCGGGCGACGATGCGCAACATCCGCCAGAACCTGGCCTTCGCCTTCCTCTACAACGCCGCCGGCGTGCCGGTCGCGGCCGGCGTGCTGTACCCGGTCTTCGGCCTGGTGCTGTCTCCGCAACTGGCCGCGGCGGCCATGGCCCTCAGTTCGGTCAGCGTGATCGCCAACGCCCTGCGGCTGCGGACGGTCAGGCTGTAGGCCTACCCGGCCTTGGCCGCCGGGTCGGACTTCGGCGCGGCGCGCTTCTCGCCCGCCTTGAAGCCGGGCTTCATGAACTTGACCAGCACCCGCTGGCCGATCAGCAGGGGGGCGCCGTCGGCGCTGACGACGATCTCGACCACCCGCTCGTCGCTGCGCTGGGTCGGGTCGTCCGAGGCGAGCTTGCGCGCCCCGAACACCGCGGCGCGGCGCAGGACCTTGCCGACATAGACCTTGCCCGGATCCGACTCCGGCTGGATCTCGACCGGCTGGCCATCGGTGACATTGGGGATGTCGGCCTCGACGATCTCGGCGCGGACAATGCGGGCGGTGTCCGGCTCGAGGTCGAACATGTTGGAGACGTTGAGGGTCGAGGCGCCGGCGCCCGGATTGGCGTAGCGCCGGACAATGCGGCCGTTGGTCGGCGCCCGGATGACGGTCAGTTCCAGAGCATACTCGGCTTCCCGCAGGGCGGCCACGGCGGTGGCCACGGCGGCCCGCTGGGCGACGATCTGGGCCTGCCAGTCGCGGATCTGGTCATTCTGCTGGTCGAGCCGCTGGCGGGCGACGAAGTTGCTGTCCGACAGGCCTTCGAGACGCGCGTATTCGCGACGGGCGGCGTCGAGCTTGACCTGCATGACGCCGATCTGGGCCTGGGCCTGGGCCACCTGGGCGCTGGCGCGGGCGACGGCCAGGCGGGGATCGTCGTCCTCCTGGCGGGCCAGGACCTGACCGGCGACGACGCGGTCGCCTTCCTGCACATAGACGGCCTTGACGACGCCGCCGCGGCGGGCGGCGACCTGGATGATGCCGCCCTCGACATCGGTCTTGCCGTTGGCGATGGCCGCGTAGGGACTGGGGGCAGTCTGGCTGGCGGCCGCCTCAATCTTCTTCTTCTTGGCCTCGGCCTGGCTCTTCATGAACAGGCCGCCGCCGACCACGGCCGCGGCCACGATCGTCAACACCCAGAACCAGCGGCTACGCAGAAAGCCGAACATGAATCGTCCCTTCAGAGTCAGTGGCTGAGCGGCGCCGGATTGGCGTCCGGCGTGCGCCGAACGTCGTCCAGGATGCGGCCGTCTTCGAGATGGATGACCCGGTCGGCGTACGCCTCAAGACGCGGGTCGTGGGTCACGCAGATCACCGCCGCGCCGCGCTCGGTGGCGGCCCGGCGCAGCAGGCGGATGACCACCTGGCCGTTCTCGCCGTCGAGCGCCGAGGTCGGCTCGTCGGCGAAGATCAGGTTGGGGTTCTTGGCCAGGGCCCGGGCGATGGCCACCCGCTGCTTCTCGCCGCCGGACAGCTCCGACGGCCGCTGGTTGACCTTGGGACCCATCCCGACCTCCTCGAGCGCCGCCTGGGCGCGGGCCCGGGCCTCGGCCTGGGAGGCGCCCTGGTAGTGCAGGGCGATCATCACCTGCTGGCGCGCGGTCAGGGCGGGGAACAGGTTGAAGCCCTGGAAGATGAAGCCGCAGTGGTCGAGCCGGAACCGGTCGATGCGGCCGGACGACCACTTCCACAGGTCGTCGGCCTCCAGCGCCCGCACCTTGCCCTCCTCGGGCCTGAGCAGGCCCGACAGGGCGGCGATCAGCGTCGACTTGCCCGAGCCCGACGGCCCCATGACCATGGTCACGTCGCCGTGGCGCGCGTCGAAATCCACCGACTTGAGCACCTCGATGAAGGTCCGGCCGGTCTTGAACCGCTTGACCAGCCCGCGGGCCTCGATCGCCTTCTCGCCGAGCTTATGGCCGTTGTTGTTGATGATGGACGGGCTCATCGCAGCAGGTCCGCGGGTTGGCTCTGCTTGAGAACGCCGAGCGACAGGAAGCCGGAGATGATGGCGATCGACAGCAGGAACATCGACACAATGGCGATCAGGGACGGCGGGAAAGCCATCGGCAGGCCGCCCGACTGGGCCAGCAGCGAGACGCCCCAGGTCAGCAGTCCGGAGGCGAAGATGCCGGCGACGCCAACCCAGAAGCTCAGTTCGATGACAATCCGCCGCAGGCTGCCCATGCTGACGCCCAGCGCCCGCAGCGAGGCGAACTCCTTGATATTGGCCATGATCGCGCCGCGCAGGGTCTGCCAGGTGATGGCCACGCCGATCATGATGCCGAGGAAGGCCGAGAAGCCGAGCATGATGCCGATGAACTGCTCCTGGAACAGCACGCCGGAGTTGGCCTCGGCCAGCTCCTCGCGGGTCCAGGCGCGGAACTGGCCCTTGCCGAGCTTGTTGAGCTGGGCGGCGACGATCTCGGCGCGGGACGGGTCGGCGATCTTGACCATCAACGGTCCGGATCGCGGGCCGGTATTGGCTTCGCCCAGCAGGCGCAGGGTGTCGCGCGACATCACGAGGGTCGCCTGCATGATGTTGGGGTAGTCGGTGGTCACCACCGCGATGAAGATGGTCTTGCCGTTGTAGAGGGCCTTGTCGCCCTTCTTCACGCCAAGCCGCTTGAGCGAGGTCTGGTCGACGGCCACCGCGTAGGGCTGGCGCAGCGCCTCGATCATCTCGTTGGTGTAGTCGGTGGGGACCGTCACATAGCCGGGGATGGCGTCGATGATGTTGACGTCGACGAACTCGACCTTGCGGTTGGCCGGCGTCTTGCCCGGATTGAGCGGATCGGTCGGCACGATGTTCATGAACCGGCCGCCGCTGCCCTCGAGCGGCGCCACCTGCAGCACCTCGGGGTGGCTGTAGACCAGCGGGATCAGGCGGCGCGGCAGGCCCGAGGCGCCGCCGGTGTTGAACAGCGCCTTGGCTCCCGGACCCAGCACCATGACGTCGGCGCTGGCGCGGTCGATCTGGGCCGTGAAAGCCTTGCCGATGCCCATGAACATGCCGACCTGGGCCAGCACCAGCAGGCCCGAGAAGGCCAGCGCCACCACGGCCGCCATGTACCGGCGCCACTCATAGATCAGCGTGGCCAAGGCCAGCGACATGACGAACCCAACTCCCCGAGCGCTCGTATTTCAACGCGCTGTGGTTCTGTAACGGAGTTCCCCCGCGGCCAAGTTAAATCGGGGTAAGGCCTTGCGCCAAAGGCTGGCCAGGCGCGACACGGCGCGTTATGGCCGCCGCCGTTGGTCAATTTTGTTCTGGTTTTCGCGTGATTTCGATGAAGCCTGTTTTTGCCGCCCTGGCCGTCCTCGTCGGACTGGCGGGCGCCGCTCCCGCCCTCGCCGACGAGGGCATGTGGACCTTCGACGCCTTTCCGGCCGCAAGGGTCAAGGCCGCTTACGGGGTCGACATCGACCAGCGGTGGCTCGACCGCGTCCAGGCCGCCGCCGTGCGCATTCCCGGCTGTTCCGCGTCGGTGGTCTCGCCGGACGGGCTGGTCCTGACCAACAACCATTGCGTGGTCGATTGCCTCGTCGCCCTGTCTGACGAGCGCAATGACTTCATGAAGGACGGCTTCCTGACCGCCGCGCGCGCGGAGGAGCGGACCTGCCCGGGCATGTACGGCGAGATCCTGGTCTCGATCACTGACGTCACCGACCGCATCCAGGCCGCCACCGCCGGCAAGTCGGGCGCCGACTATGGCAGGGCGCGCGACGCCGCGACCATCGCGGCCGAGGCCGGGGTCTGCCAGGGCGCGACCGGCAGCCGGTGCCAGACGGTCAGCCTGTACCGCGGCGGCCGTTTCGCCGTGTACCGCTATCGCCGCTACAACGATCTGCGGCTGGTTTTCGCGCCGGAATTCGCGACCGCTTTCTTCGGCGGCGATCCCGACAATTTCAACTTCCCTCGCTACGACATGGATGCCGCCTTCCTGCGGCTCTACGACGGCGGCAAACCGGTGAGGACGCCGGCGCACCTGACCTGGAACCCGGCTCCGCCGAAGGCAGGCGAGGTGACCTTCGTCGCTGGCAACCCCGGGTCCACCGAACGGCTCCTGACAATGAGCCAGCTGGAGACGGCGCGCGATCTCGCCGTGCCGATCGGCCAGCTGCAGCGAGCGGAACTGCGCGGACGCCTGATCGAGTTCGGGCGACGCGGACACGAGGCCCGGCGGATGGTCGCCGACCCCGTGTTCAGCATCGAGAACAGCTTCAAGGTTTCCTTTGGCCGCCAGCTGGCCCTGACCGACCGGGCCTTCATGGACGGCAAGCGCAAGGCCGAGGCCGAGCTGCGCGCGCGGGTCGCGGCCGATCCGGCGCTGGCGGCGGAGATCGGCGATCCCTGGGCCGAACTCGAGGCGGTGCAGGCGGCCTACGCGCGCGACTTCCTGCCGTACCGCCAGCTGGAGGCCGAGGCCGGACGCGGCGCCCGGCTGTTCGACTGGGCGCGCACCCTCGTGCGAGCCGCCGAGGAACGCTCGAAACCGTCCGCTGACCGGCTGCCGGAGTTTTCCGAGACACGCTTGCCGATCGTCGAGCGGCGACTGCTGGCGGCCACGAAAGTCGAGCCGGAGCTCGAGCGACTGTATATGGAGTTCTGGCTGCTCAAGCTGCGCGAATATCTCGGAACCGACGCCGCGACGCTCGACCTGATGCTGGGCAAGGAGAGTCCCGAGGGCCTTGCTGGACGGCTGGTGAGCGGCAGCCGGCTGGGCGATCCGGCGGTGCGCAAGGCGCTTTGGGACGGCGGTCTGGAGGCCGTGAAGGCGTCGGACGATCCGATGATCCAGTACGCCCTCAAGGTCGACGCCGCGGCCCGGGCCGCCCGCAAGACCTGGGAGGCCGATGTCACCGCCCCGACCAACCGCGCCGCCGAGCGCGTCGCCCGGGCGCGGTTCGCGGTCTATGGCGACAGTGTCTACCCGGACGCGACCTTCACCCTGCGGCTGTCCTACGGCAAGGTCGCCGGCTGGAGCTGGCGTGGGCGCGAGACCGGGCCGGTGACCACCTTCGGCGGGCTCTACGCCCGGGCCACCGGCGCCGAGCCCTACGCCCTGGCGCCCCGCTGGGCGGCGGCGAAGGACCGGCTGAACCCTGACACGGTGTTCGACTTCGTGACCACCAACGACATCATTGGCGGCAACTCCGGATCGCCGGTGATCAACGCCCGGGGCGAGGTGATCGGCGCGGCCTTCGACGGCAACATCCACAGCATCGCCGGCGCCTACGGCTATGACGGGACCACCAACCGTACGGTGGTCGTCTCGACCGCCGCCATCACCGAGGCGCTGCGCGAGGTCTACGGTCGCGAGGCCCTGGTGAAGGAACTGCTGCGGAAGTAGGGGCAGCCCGGAAGCAGGCGCCTTGCGCGGCCGCCCGCCTTCGTAGTCAATCGACCGTTGGCCGCGGGCAGGGGACTCGCGGCCGAGGGGGAGTTCATGTTCCAGCCCGCCAACGCCCAGAGCCTGATCGGCGTTGTTTTCGTGCTCGGCCTCTGCTGGGCGCTGTCCGAGGATCGCAAGCGGTTTCCCCTGAAGCTGACCATTGCGTCGCTGGCGATCCAGGTGGGGCTGGTGCTCGTGCTGTTCGGCCTGCCGCGACTGGACGCGGCGCACAATGTCTACAATCCGCTCTACTGGCTGGGCGCCGGCGCCCAGGGGGTGCTGCACGCGGCCGGCAGCGCGGTCGAGGGGCTGGGAACGGCGACCCGCGCGGGCACGAGCTTCGTGTTCGGTTTCCTCGCCGGCGGCGACCAGCCGTTCGCGGTCACCGGCCCCGGCGGGGTATTCATCTTCGCCTTCCAGGTCATGCCGGTGATCCTCGTCGTCTGCGCCCTGTCGGCGCTGCTGTGGCACTGGAAGATCCTCAAATGGATCACCCAGGGCTTCGGCCTGATGTTCCAGAAGACGCTCGGGCTGCGCGGACCGATCGGCCTGGCGACGGCGGCGACCATCTTCATGGGCCAGGTCGAGGGGCCGATCTTCATCCGCGCCTATCTCGACCGGCTGTCGCGGTCCGAGCTGTTCATGCTGATCTCGGTCGGCATGGCCTGCGTCAGCGGCTCGACCATGGTGGCCTATGCGACGATCCTGAAGGACGTGCTGCCCGACGCCGCGGCCCATGTGCTGACCGCCTCGATCATCTCCGCCCCGGCCGGCGTGCTGCTGGCGCGCATTCTCGTCCCGTCCGACCCGACCGAAGCCGACGACAGCCTGCTGGACGCCGACGACAAGCGCTACGACAGCTCGGTCGACGCCTTGATCAAGGGCACCAACGACGGCCTGACCATCGTGATGAACGTCGGCGCGACCCTGATCGTGTTCGTGGCCCTGATCGCCATGGCCGACCTGATCCTCGCCGCCCTGCCGACCTTGTGGGGCGCGCCGATGAGCATCGAGCGGGGACTGGGCGCTGTGTTCGCGCCGGTGGCCTATGCGCTGGGCCTGCCGTGGAGCGAGGCGCCGACGGGCGGCCTGCTGCTGGGCGCCAAGCTGGTGCTGACCGAGTTCACGGCCTTCATCAGGATGAGCGAACTGCCGCCCGAGGCGCTCAGCGAGCGCAGCCGGATGATCATGACCTACGCCCTGTGCGGTTTCGCCAATATCGCTTCGGTCGGAATCAACGTCGCCGGTTACGGCGTGCTCGTGCCGACGCGGCGGCATGAAGTGATGGCCATGGTGTGGAAGGCCATGCTGGCCGGCTTCCTGGCCACCTGCCTGACGGCGTCGCTGGTCGGGCTGATGCCGGCGGCGTTGTTCGGCGGATGAACTTCGGAAGGATGGTGAAACAGGTGAAACTCTATGACAGCCTGCGGGCGCCGAACCCTCGCCGGGTGCGCTGGTTCCTGGCCGAGAAGGGCGCCGAGGACCAGGTCGAGATCATCGACGTGAGCATCTTCAAGGGCGAGCACAGGCAGCCGGACTATATCGGCAAGGCGGGCCTCGCCAACGTGCCGATGCTGGAGATGGACGACGGCACGGCGATCACCGAGTCGGTGGCCATCTGCCGATACCTGGAAAGCGTGTTTCCCGAGCCCAACATGTTCGGCCGCGATCCGAAGGAGACGGCGATCATCGAGATGTGGTGCCGCCGCACCGAGATGATGCTGGCCACGCCGCTGATGATGACCGTGCGCCACAGCCATCCGGCCCTGGCCGCGCTGGAAAAGCAGATCCCGGAGATCGCCGAGACCAACCGGGCCGGCGCGACGCGCACGATCAGGTTCTTCGACCGACGGCTGGCGGAGAGCGAATTCATCGCCGGCGACCGGATCACCATGGCCGACATTCTGGCCGCCACGGCGATCGACTTCTCGCGCATGGCCAAGTTCGCGATCCCCGAGGAGATGGCCAACGCCACGCGCTGGTACGCGGCGATGATGGCCCGGCCCGCGGCCCTGGCCGGCACGGTCGCGGCATGATGCGCGCGCTGCTGCTGGCCGCGGCGCTGGTCCTGGC
>DAORNX010000090.1:0-7729 GCA_035441225.1 Caulobacter sp. | reverse complement strand
GGATCTCGTTGGAGCCGCCGAAGATCGAGGTCTTGCGCATGTTGAAGTAGGTCGGGGCGGCCTTGCCGGCGTAGTCGGGGCCGACCGGGCCGATGTTGTCGCCCATGCCGCGGGCGTAGGGCGCGCCGTAGTGGGCGGCCGCTTCCAGCGTCAACTCGGTCAGCCGCTGGCCGACCTCGGTGCCCTTGACCTTCAGCAGGGAGGCTTCCGGGCCTGGCCCCTTGCCCTTGCTCTCCGAGGCCAGGCTTCTCAGCTCGGTATATTCGAGCGCGGCCAGGTCGACCTCCAGCTCGGCCACCTTGCGACGGAAGTCGCTGTCGCGGATCAGCGGCTGGGCGTCGTCGGCCAGTTCGGCGGCGGCCAGCTCCCGCAGTCGCTCGATGCCGCGCTTTGAGCGGGCGACGCCGGCGATGCCGGTGCGTTCATGGCCGAGCAGGTACTTGGCCACCGTCCAGCCCTTGTTCTCCTCGCCGATCAGGTTCTCGACGGGCACCTTCACATTGTCGAGGAAGACGTCGTTGACCTCGTGGCCGCCCTCGATGGTGATGATCGGGCGCACGGTGATGCCGGGGGTCTTCATGTCGATCAGCAGGAAGGAGATGCCCTCCTGCTTCTTGGCCGTCGGATCGGTGCGGACGAGGAAGAAGCCCCAGTCGGCGAAGTGGCCCTGGGTGGTCCAGGTCTTCTGGCCGTTGACCAGGTAGTAGTCCTTGCCGTCCTCGCCGGTCTTGCGCTCGGCGCGGGTCGACAGGCCCGCGAGGTCCGAGCCGGCGCCGGGCTCGGAGTAGCCCTGGCACCACCAGATGTCGCCGTTCATCGTGCCGGGCAGGAACTTCGCCTTCTGCTCGGGCGTGGCGAAGGTGTAGAGCACCGGTCCGATCATCCCGAGGCCGAAGCTGGTCTGGCTGGTCTGCGCCCGGGCCAGCTCTTCGCTGAAGATGTACTTGCGGACCGAATCCCAGCCCGTGCCGCCGTATTCGACCGGCCAGGACGGCGTCAGCCAGCCCTTCTTGTACAGCGTGCGGTGCCAGGCGAGGATGTCCTCCTTGCCAAGATGCTCGCCGGCCTCCTGCTTGCGGCGGGTCTCCGCCGGATAGTTGGCTTCGATCCAGTCGCGCACTTCCTTGCGGAATTCGGCGTGCTCGGGAAGGAAATCGAGATCCACGGTGTCTCTCCCTGTGTTGCGCGCTGGACTCTCGCGGCCCGGCTCGGCAGTTTGCGCTCAAACAAGCGTTTCAAATTGAACGATAGGGGTGAGGCGTCATGGCCGCAATAAATTCCGTCACCGAACTGACCCGCGATGGCGACATCGCCATCATCACGCTGAACTCGCCGCCGGTGAACGCCCTGTCGGCGAATGTCCGCGACGGGCTCTTCGAGGGCTTCAAGGCCGCCATCGCCGACGACGCGGTCAAGGCCATCGTGCTGATCTGCGCGGGCCGCACCTTCATCGCCGGCGCCGACATCAGCGAGTTCGGCGGGGCCTCGAAGGGCGCCAGCCTGTTCGACGTCCAGAACATGATGGAAAACAGCCCCAAGGCCGTGATCGCCGCGATCCACGGCACGGCGCTCGGCGGCGGCCTGGAAGTGGCCCTGACGGCCCACTATCGCGTGGCCGTTCCCTCGGCCAAGTGCGGCCTGCCGGAAGTGAACCTCGGACTGCTGCCGGGCGCCGGCGGCACCCAGCGGCTGCCGCGCATCGTCGGCGCCGAGAAGGCGCTGGAGATGATGACCAGCGGCGCGCACGTGCCGGCCAAGGAATGCCTGGCCATGGGCCTGGTCGACAGCCTGGCCGAGGAGGGCAAGCTGCTTGAGGGCGCCGTGGCCTTCGCGCGCAAGGTGCTCGACGAGAAGATGCCGCTGAAGAAGGTCCGCGACCGCGAGGTGGCCGGCGGCTCGCCGGAGGTGTTCGCCGCCTTCCGCAAGGCCAACGCCCGCAAGTTCCGCGGCTTCAACGCGCCGGAAGCCAACATCAAGTGCGTCGAGGCCTCGCTGCTGCCCTTCGAGGAAGGTCTGAAGGTCGAACGCCAGCTGTTCATGGAGCTGATGACCGGGGCCCAGTCGGCCGCCCAGCGCTACGTGTTCTTCGCCGAGCGGCTGGCCAACAAGATTCCCGACGTGCCCGACGATACGGCCGAGATCCCGGTCAAGAAGGTCGGCATCATCGGCGCCGGCACCATGGGCGGCGGCATCGCCATGAACTTCCTCAACGTCGGCATCCCGGTGACCATCGTCGAGACCAAGCAGGAAGCGCTCGACCGCGGCCTGGGCGTGATCCGCAAGAACTACGAGAACACCGCCAAGCGCGGTCGCCTGACCATGGAACAGGTCGAGCAGCGCATGGGCCTGCTGACCGGCACGCTGGCGCTCGAGGACCTGGCCGACAGCGACCTGGTGATCGAGGCCATCTTCGAGAACATGGCGGTCAAGAAGGAGGTGTTCGGCAAGCTGGACGGCATCGTCAAGCAGGGCGCGATCCTGGCCACCAACACCTCGGCCCTGAACATCGACGAGATCGCCACGGCGGTGAAGCGTCCGGAGGCCGTCATCGGCCTGCACTTCTTCTCGCCGGCCAACGTCATGCGCCTGCTGGAAGTGGTCCGCGCCGACCACACCTCCAAGGAGGTCATCGCCACCTCGATGAAGCTGGCCAAGAAGATCGGCAAGGTCGCCGTGCTGGTCGGGGTCTGCCCCGGCTTCGTCGGCAACCGCATGCTGTTCCAGCGCCAGAACCAGGCCCAGCGTCTGGTCATGGAAGGCGCCATGCCGTGGGACGTCGACCGGGTGCTGTACGACTTCGGCTTCCCGATGGGGCCGTTCGCGATGAGCGACCTGGCCGGCCTGGACATCGGCTGGAACAAGGAAGCCTCGAAGGGCGAGACGATCCGCGACCAGCTCTGCGAGCTCGACCGCCGCGGCCAGAAGACCGGCGCCGGCTACTACGACTACGACGAGAACCGCAACGCGATCCCCTCGCCCGTCACCGAGGGCATCATCAAGGCCTTCGCCGCCAAGCAGGGCCTGAACCAGCGGGACATCAGCGACGAGGAAATCCTCGAGCGGACCATCTTCCCGATGATCAACGAGGGGGCCAAGATCCTCGAGGAGGGCAAGGCGATCCGGGCCTCGGACATCGATATCGTCTGGATCAACGGCTACGGCTGGCCGGTCTACCGCGGCGGTCCGATGCACTACGCCGACCTGGTCGGCCTGCCCAAGGTGGTCGAGCGGCTGAAGCACTACGAGGCCCAGATGGGCGACTTCTTCAAGCCCTCGGCTCTGCTCGAGAAGCTGGCCGCCGAAGGCAAGGGGTTCAAGGACCTGAAGTAGGGCGTAGCCGTTAGGGAGTAGGGAGTAGTCGACCGGCGTCTCCGCGCCTCGATTTGCTACTCCCTACGCCCTGCGACCTACTCCCTTGGCTCCCCCTCGCCGCCAGATCGAGCTACCCCATGCCCTCCATCCTCGAGATGATCGCCGACGACTTCGGCACGGTTCCGGACATCCTTCGGCTGAACGCCGCCGCGCATCCGGACAAGGTCGCCCTGATCCAGGACGACCGGTCGATGACCTGGGGCGAGCTGGACGCGATGATGGACCGCGTGGCGGCAGGGCTGCAGCGGGACGGGGTGGCGCATACCCAGGCGCTGTCGGTCTGCGCCACGACCTCGCTCGAGTACGCGGCGCTGTTTCTCGGCGGACTGCGCGCCGGAGCGGCCGTGGCGCCGATCGCGCCGTCGTCGACGCCCGAACAGATCGTGGCGATGGTCAACGACTCCGGCGCCAGCCTGTTCTTCCTCGACAAGGGCGTGGCCGCCGAAATGGGCGCGGCGCTCAAGGACGTGTCGGCCCGGCTGGTCGCGCTGGATGGCTCCGACGTGGGGCAGGCCTTCTACGACTGGTTGCCGCCGGCGGGGGCGAGGCCCGCGCCGGTGCGGATCGACCGCAAGGATCCCTTCAACATCATCTATTCGTCGGGCACGACCGGCACGCCCAAGGGCATCGTGCAGAGCCATGCCATGCGCTGGCGGCACCTCGCGCCCCGCGAGGATGGCATCGGCTTCGGACCGGACGCGGTGGCGTTCATCTCCACGCCGCTCTACTCCAACACCACCCTGGTGCACGTCTTCCCGGCCCTGGCCGGCGGCGGGACGCTGGTGATGCTGGCCAAGTTCGACGCCCTGAAATGGCTGCAGGCCGCCCAGAAGCATCGCGTGACCCACGCCATGCTGGTGCCGGTGCAGTACCGCCGGCTGCTCGAGCACCCCGATTTCGACAAGTACGACCTGTCCAGCTTCGTGATGAAGTTCGCCACCAGCGCCCCGTTCCCGGCCGAGCTGAAGAAGCAGGCCATCGAGCGCTGGCCGGGCGGGCTGATCGAATACTACGGCATGACCGAGGGCGGCGGCGGCTTCATGCTGCAGGCCCACCTCTATCCCGACAAGCTGCACACCGTCGGCCAGGTGACGCCCGGCGCGATCATCAAGATGATCGACGAGGAGGGCGCCGAGGTCGGCCCCAACGAGGTCGGCGAGATCGTCGGCCGCTCGGCGGCGACCATGAGCGGCTACCATAACCAGCCTGGCAAGACCGCCGAGGCCCAGTGGACCGATCCGAAGACCGGTGAGGTCTACATCCGCACCGGCGACGTCGGCCGGCTCGACGAGGACGGCTTCCTGACCCTGATGGACCGTCGCAAGGACATGATCATCTCGGGCGGCTTCAACGTCTATCCGAGCGATCTGGAGCAGGTGATCTTGCAGCACCCGGCGGTGGCCGAGGCCGCCGTGATCGCCGCGCCGTCGGACGCCTGGGGCGAGACCCCCGTGGCCTTCGTGGCCCTCAAGGCCGGCCAGGCGGCGACCGCCGACGAGATCAAGACCTTCACCAACGGCAGGGTCGGCAAGACCCAGCGCCTGTCCGACCTGGTGCTGATCGACAGCCTGCCGCGCAGCCACATCGGCAAGGTGCTCAAGCGCGAGCTGCGCGACGCCTACGTGGCGGGATAGGAGTCGGCTGACGGTTCCCGCCGGCGGTCGGCCTCGCTCCCCGTTTTGCGCACCCCCGCCTCTGGCCCTGACGCGCGGGAAGGGTCAAAGTGGCGAAAACGAACGGGGAGAACGATCATGAGCGACGGGTCCGTGGATCTGAAGCAGACCGCCGCCGAGCACGCCTGGAGCATGCCGCTGTCGGAGATCAAGGTCGCCGACCCGCTGCTGTTCCAGACCGACACCATGTGGCCCTACTTCGAGCGCCTGCGGAAGGAGGCGCCCGTCCACTACCAGGCGGAGCACGAGTTCGGCCCCTACTGGTCGGTGACCCGGTACAACGACATCATGGCGGTCGACACCAACCACCAGGTGTTCAGCTCCGAGGGCGGCATCACCCTGGCCGAGGGGTCTGAGGACTTCCGCCTGCCGATGTTCATCGCCATGGACCCGCCCAAGCACGACGTGCAGCGCAAGACGGTCAGCCCCGTCGTCTCGCCGGGCAACCTGCAGTACCTAGAGCCGATCATCCGCGAACGCGCGGCGAAGATCCTCGACGACCTGCCGATCGGCGAGGAGATCGACTGGGTCGACAAGGTCTCGATCGAGCTGACGACCATGACCCTGGCCACGCTGTTCGACTTCCCGTGGGAAGACCGGCGCAAGCTGACCTACTGGTCCGACACCGCCACCGCCAGCAAGTTCAGCCCCTTTTACAAGGGCGAGGATCACCGCCGGGCCGCCCTGTTCGAATGCGTCGAATACTTCACCCGGCTGTGGAACGAGCGGGTCAACGCCCCGCCGAAGAACGATCTGATCTCGATGCTCTGCCATGGCGAATCCACGCGCAACATGGACCGCATGGAGTACCTCGGGAACCTGATCCTGCTGATCGTCGGCGGCAACGACACGACACGCAACACCATCACCGGCAGCATCCTGGCCCTCAACCAGAACCCCGACCAGTTCGCCAAGCTGAAGGCCGACCCGTCGCTGATCCCGTCGATGGTCAGCGAGACCATCCGCTGGCAGACGCCGCTGGCCTACATGCGCCGGCGGGCGCTGCAGGACATCGAGCTGCAGGGCCAGAAGATCCGCAAGGGCGACAAGGTCCTGATGTGGTATGTCTCGGGCAACCGCGATGACGCGGTCATCGAAAACCCCAACAGCTACATCATCGACCGGGAGCGGCCGCGCCAGCACCTGTCGTTCGGCTTCGGCATCCACCGCTGCGTCGGCAACCGCCTGGCCGAACTGCAGCTGCGGATCATCTGGGAGGAAATCCTGGCCCGCTTCCCCGACATCCAGGTGACGGGTGAGCCGACCCGCGTGGCCTCGTCCTTCGTCAAGGGCTACGAGCATCTGCCGGTGGTCATCCCCGGCCGCAAATGATCGGGGCCCTCCCGCCGCCATTTGACGGGACGGCGTTACACGGGTAACGAGTGGCCACCGGACGGGCATGGGGCCCGTCGAATCGCGAGCAGGATCCATGCAGACGTCGCAATGCATGACCCTTCGACCGGCCTTCTCCACGCCCAAGGGCGTGGGTTGCACCGCGTCTGCTCGCGAGGAAAACGCCGCCTAGATCGCACCTTCGATCCAGCGCCCGTCCCTCCCGAGCCCGACCGCTCTGGAGGGATTTTTCGTTTCCGCCATCCAGCATCGTTCGGGTTCGGGCTTATCTGAAAGTCTCCGACCGTGACCGACATGATTTTCGACCGCCCTGTCCCACGACGAACGCCCTGGCTCATCGAGGCCCGGGCGCTGATGGTGCTGGCCGCGCCGATGGCCGGCTCGCAGCTGGCCCAGATGGCCATCATGACCACCGACGTGGTGCTGCTGGGTCGACTCAGCCGCGAGGCCCTGGCCGCCGCGGCGATCGGCAACACCGTGTTCTATTTCGCCTGGCTGATCGGCAGCGGGCCGGGCATGGCCGTCTCTCCGGTCGTGGCCCAGATCCTCGGCGCCTGGCCGGGCGACCGGGCGCGCGTGCGGGCCACCGTGCGCATGGGTCTGTGGGTGACCATGCTGGCCGCCCTGCCGCTGATGCTGGTCATGCTCAACGCGCGCTGGATCCTCTCGCACCTGGGCCAGGACCCGGAGCTGGCGCGCGGGGCCGGGGTGTTCGTCTCGATGCTGGCCATCGGCCTGCCGTTCGCCCTCGGCTACCAGGCGCTGCGCAGCTTCACCGCCGCCCTGGGCAAGCCCACGGCGGCCCTGTGGGTCATGCTGGCCGCGATCGGGGTCAACGGCTTCCTCGGCTATGGCCTGATCTTCGGCCACTTCGGCCTGCCGAAGCTGGGCCTGCTCGGTTCGGGCATGGCCACGGCGATCTCGAGCATCTTCGAGTTCGCCGCCATGGTGGTGGTGATCTGGCTGACCCCGAGCCTGCGGGCCTACCGCATCTTCCGCCGCGCCCATCGGCCCGTCCCGGTCCGCGTGCGGGAGCTGATCCGGCTGGGCATGCCGATCAGCATGACGATGATCTTCGAGGCCATGCTGTTCAACACCATGACCCTGGTCATGGGGACCTTCGGCGCCATCGCCGTGGCGGCGCACCAGATCGCGCTGAACTTCGCCTCGATCACCTTCATGGTGCCGCTGGGCATCGGCATGGCCTCGACCGTGCGGGTGGGGCTGGCGGCTGGCCGGGGCGACCTGGCCGGCGCCCGGCGCGCGGGGGTCACGGCCATGGTGCTGGCGGTCGGGTTCATCAGCGTCGTCGCCGTGGCCATGGTGCTGTT
>DAORNX010000089.1:0-7770 GCA_035441225.1 Caulobacter sp. | reverse complement strand
GTGGTCCGGTCCGCGCCCAACAGGGCGGCGATCCGCCCCATCGGCGCGGGCTCCTGACCGTTCAGCGCCATCAGCAACGAGAACTGGCCGTTGGTCAGCCCGACCGGCCGCAGGGCGTCGTCGAACCGCCGCGCCAGCACCCGGGCGGCGCGCTGCGCATGCAGGCACAGGCAGGTGTCACGGACGTGGTGGGTGGTCTCGAGGGCGACGACGGGCGCGGGCATGGCGTAGTTATGTTGATATCAACCCATAGAGTCAAGCCAGCCAGGCGGGCTGACGGGGACATCTACCGCAGGAACGTGTCCCCTATTCCAGCATCGCCAGCAGGGCGAAACTGGCCAGCCAGTGCTCGCCCATGTAGTCGCCGGCCACGTGGGGCAGGGCGCTGGCCAGGTGGGACTCGGCCGCCTCCAGCGCGACCGTCCGGGCCGGGTCGTCCGCGGCGAGCGCGGAGGCGATTCCCCGCCAGCACCAGGCGCGGCTGAGGTTCAGGCCGTCGAGATGGGCGATCTTTCCGTCGCTGCGATCGCTGACGGTGGCCGGGCTGAACAGGGTCGCCGGCTGGCGGCCCGCGGTGCGCGGCAGGAAGGCGGAGAACCAGGCGCTGAACGCGTCGGGGGACAGCATCCGCCTCAGGCACTCGGCCTCCATCAGGGCCGACGACAGGAACTCGTCGCCGCTCGGTTCCCAGGCCTGGCAGTCGACGTCCCCGGCGTACCAGCCGATGGCGGTCGCGCGGGCCAGGTCGGCCAGCCCCGGATCGCCGCAGCTCTCGGCGTAGTCCATCGCCAGCCGCAGCGCGAAGGCGGTGTTCGAATGCACCCCGGCCCGCAGCGGATAGGTGGCCTTGGGCAGAAAGGCCTTGAACCGGTCTGAAAAGGCCCTGGCCAGCGGCGCGAGGGCGTTGAACGCCGCCGGATCGTCATGCGCCCGCAGCTCGGCCGCCAGCTTCAGCAGCCAGGCCCAGCCGTAGGGGCGCTCGAACCCGGCGGCCATCGGCCGCGACAGGTAGTCCAGCTCCACGGCGACCTTCGACGGCGTCAGGCTGTTCGCGAACAGGCCGCGGATCGCCGGCGCGCTCGGCGTGTCGGGGAACAGCCGCAGCAGGGTCGCCAGGGTCCAGTAGCCGTGCACGCAGCTGTGCCAGTCGAAGCTGCCGTAGAAGATCGGATGATGGGTCCGGTGCGGGCCGATGTCCTGCAGGCCGGTGAACACATGGTCGGCCTTGTGCGGGAACTCGCGGGTGACGTGGCCCAGCGCGATGGCGGCGAACCGCTCGGCCAGGTCCGCCGTCAGACGGGCGTCAGAAGCGATAGACGAGGACATACATCAGCACCGTGTTGATCAGCAGCAGCAGGAGGGCGGTCGGCAGCTGGGCCTTGATCACGCCGTAGCGGTCGGTCAGCTCCAGCAGCGCCGCCGGGACAATGTTGAAATTGGCCGCCATCGGGGTGGTCAGGGTGCCGCAGAAGCCCGACAGCATGCCGATCGCGCCCATGATCGCCGGATCGCCGCCGAATTTCCCCACGATGATCGGCAGACCGATGGCCGCGGTCATCACCGGAAAGGCGGCGAAGGCGTTGCCCATGATGGCCGTGAACAGGGCCATGCCGACCGTGTAGGCGACCACGGCGGCCAGCGGCGCGCCCAGCGGCAGCCAGGTCGTGGCCAGCTCGCCGATCACGTCGCCGACATGGCCGGCGGCGAACACCGCTCCCAGCGCGGCGAGGGCTTGCGGCAGGAGCCCGGCCCAGCCGACCGACTCCATCAGCCGGCGGCCCTCGCGCGTGGCGCCGGCGGGGCTGGCGCGGAACATGACCAGGGCCACGGCGGTGGCCAGCACGATGCCGGCGCCGAGGGAGATCAGCGTGACCTGCTTGGGATCGACCAGCGGCTGGCCGCCGACCGCCACCCCCTTCAGCGTCAGCGTCCCGGCCAACGTCACCACCGGCGGGATCAGGGCTGGAATGAACAGGCGATTGCCCCAGCGGGCCGCGCGCTGCGCCTTGTCGACGGGCTGGGGATGATCGCCCCGGCCCAGCAGGGTGAATCCGGCCAGCAGGGCCATGGCCACGAGGATGCCGCCGTTGGCCACGTCGGGCAGGTAGGAGCCGAAGAGGAAGCTGGCCGCGAACAGCGCCCAGAAGGCCGCCGAGCCGAAGCGCTTCGGGTTGGTCGCGTCCAGCACCGTCGCGACGGCGTAGATCGCGAACAGCAGGCCGGCCAGCACATAGAGGACATCGAGCGTGATCACCGGCCGGCCTCCCGGGCCAGCCGGCGGTCGAGCAGCAGCAACCGCGCGCCGTGGATCAGCAGGGCCGCGACGGCCGTCGGGATGGCCCACATCGACAGATGCAGCGGCTCGACGATGATGCCGTTCTCCTCGAGGAAGCCCTTGATCAGCAGGATCGAGGCGATGGCGATGAAGATGTCCTCGCCGAAGAACAGGCCGATGTTGTCGGTGGCGGCGGCCATGGCCTTGACCCGCTCGCGCAGGGGCGGAGCGAGGTCGGGGGCCTGGGTCTCGGCGGCCGCCTCGGTCATCGGGGCGATCAGTGGGCGGACCATCTGGGCGTGGCCGCCCAGCGAGGTCAGGCCGATCGCCGCCGTACCCTGGCGAATGACCATGTAGATCAGCAGCAGCCGCCCGGCGGTGGCCGACCTGAGCCGGCCGATCAGCGCCTTGGCCCGCTCCTGCAGCCCTTCCCGCTCGAGCAGCCCGATCAGCGGCAGGATCAGCCAGACCACGCTGATGTAGCGGTTGTCCCGGAACGCCTTGCCCAGCACCGCCAGGGTGGCGACCAAGTCCAGCCCCGCCGCGATGCCCGTCACGACAGCGGCCGTCGCGACGATCAACAACGGATTGAGCCGGGCCGCGAACCCCGCGACGACGACCGCCACCCCCAGCAAGACCCACATGGCCCGATACTCCTCTGTCTCACGGGCAGAGTGGACCCGGAATCACCCTCAACGCCAATCCTCCCCCACCTGGGGGAGGGGGACCATGCGGAGCATGGTGGAGGGGGAGGCGCGGTGGTGCAGGGTCATGCGCGGTCGATCCGGACGTCCCGGCTCACCCCGGAGCCTCCCTCACCACCAGCCTTCGGCTGGTCCCCCTCTCCCAATCGGGAGAGGAAGGCCTCAGGAACGCCCGACGCTCGAATACCTGAACCCGCGCGCCCGCATGTCGTCGGGGCGGTAGATGTTGCGCAAGTCGACCACGTTGGGCGCGCGCATGAGCAGCTTCATCCGGTCCAGGTCGAGGGCGCGGAACTGGTCCCACTCGGTGATGATGACCACCGCGTCGGCGCCCTCGACGGCCTCGTAGGGCCCGTCCTTGAAGGCCACGTCGCGCAGCAGCTGGCGGGCCTCGTGGCCCTCGGGGTCATAGGCCTGGACGGTCGCGCCCATGGCCTGCAGGGCCGGCACGATGTCGAGGCTCGGCGCGTCGCGCATGTCGTCGGTGTTGGGCTTGAAGGTCAGGCCCAGCACCCCGATCACCTTGCCGGTCAGGTCGCCGTCGAGCACATCCGCGACGCGCCCGGCCATGGCCTTCTTGCGCGCGTCGTTGATCGACACGGTGGTCTCGATCAGCCGCACCGGGGTCCTGGCGTCCTGGGCCGTGCGCACAAGGGCCAGGGTGTCCTTGGGAAAGCAGCTGCCGCCGTAGCCGGGGCCGGCGTTGAGGAACTTGGCCCCGATGCGCTTGTCCAGGCCGATGCCGCGCGCCACCTGCTGCACGTCGGCGCCGACAGCCTCGCACAGGTCGGCGATCTCGTTGATGAAGGTGATCTTCAGCGCCAGGAAGGCGTTGGCCGCGTACTTGATTAGCTCGCTGGTGCGCCGGCCGGTGAACACGATCGGCGTCTCGTTGAGGAACAGCGGCCGGTAGAGCTCGTTCATCACGGCCTTCGCGCGCTCGTCCTCGGTCCCCACGACCACCCGGTCGGGCCGCTTGAAGTCCTCGATCGCCGCGCCCTCGCGCAGGAACTCGGGATTGGACACCACCGCGAAGTCGGCGTTGGGGCTGGCCTTGCGGATGATCGCCTCGATCTCGTCGCCGGTGCCCACCGGCACGGTCGACTTGGTCACCACCACGGTGAAGCCGTCCATCAGATGGGCGATCTCCTCGGCCGCGGCGTGGACGTAGGAGAGGTCGGCATGGCCGTCGCCGCGTCGCGAGGGGGTGCCCACGGCGATGAACACCGCGTCGGCGTCGCGCACGGCCTGGTCCGCCTCGACGGCGAAGCTCAGCCGGCCGGCCCGCACGTTGCGCGCGACCAGGTCGTCGAGCCCGGGCTCGAAGATCGGGATCTCGCCGCGCTCGAGCCGCGCGATCTTGCCGGCATCCTTGTCGATGCAGCAGACGTCATGGCCGAAATCGGCGAAGCAGGCCCCGGACACCAGGCCGACATAGCCGGTGCCGATCATGGCGACGCGCATGGATCAGGATTCCTCAGACTTCCTGGTTGTATGCCCCGACTTGGGGGTGTTTCGCCAGTCTGGGCTTCACCTCCTCGCGGAACAGCGCGCGCATGTCGGCGTCCGACTGCGTGCTTTCGACGACCACGACGATCTCGGGCTTGTTGGACGAGGCGCGGACCAGCACCCAGCTGCCGTCCTCCAGCGCCACGCGCACGCCGTTGACGGTGATCACCTCGCTGATCGCCCGGCCGAGGATCTTGCCGCCGGCGGCGGCCAGGGCCTCGTATTCCTTCACCACCGCGGCGACCACGTCGTACTTCACCTCGTCGGCGCAGTGCGGGCTCATGGTCAGGGAGGTCCAGGCGACCGGCAGCGCCTTGCGCATGTCCGAAAGCGTCTTGTCCGGGTTGCGGTCGAGCATGCCGAGGATCGCGGCCGCCGCCGTCAGGCCGCAGTCGTAGCCCCGGCCCAGCGGCTCGTTGAGGAAGAAGTGGCCGCTCTTCTCGAACCCGGCCAGGGCGCCCAGCTCGGCGGTCTTGCGCTTGATATAGCTGTGGCCGGTCTTCCAGTAGACGGTGGTGCAGCCGTTGGCCGCCAGCACCGGGTCGGTGGCGTAGAGGCCGGTCGACTTCACGTCGACGATGAAGGTCGCGCCGGGGTTCAGCGGAGCGAGATCCCGGGCCAGCATCAGGCCGATCTTGTCGGCGTAGATCTCCTCGCCCGTGTCGTCGACCACGCCACAGCGGTCGCCGTCGCCGTCGAAGCCCAGGGCCAGGTCCGCGCCATGCTCGCGCACGGCCCTGGCCATGGCGTGCAGCATCTCCTGGTCCTCGGGATTGGGATTGTACTTCGGGAAGGTCCAGTCGAGCTCGCAGTCCATCTCGATGACCACGGCCACGCCCATGTCGCGCAGGGCCTGGGGCACGAAGGCGCCGGCCGTGCCGTTGCCGCAGGCGGCGACCACCTTCAGCGGCCGGGTGATCGAGACGCGCCGGGCGACATCGGCGATGAACCGCTCCGCCACGCCCTCCTCGCGGACCAGCCTGCCGCCGTCGCGGCGGACAAAGGCGCCGGCCAGGACGATCTCCTTCAGCCGGCCCATCTCCTCGGGACCGAAGGTCAGCGGCCGCGCCGCGCCCATCTTCACCCCGGTCCAGCCGTTCTCGTTGTGGCTGGCGGTGACCATGGCGACGCAGGGCGCGTCGAGGTCGAACTGGGCGTAGTAGGCCGTCGGCGACAGGGCCAGGCCGATGTCATGCACCTGGCAGCCCGCTTCCAGCAGGCCGATGACCAGGGCGTGCTTGATCGAGGCCGAATAGGACCGGAAGTCGTGGCCGACGACGATCTTCGACTGGCCCAGCTCGTGGATGTAGGTCCCCAGCCCCAGGCCGAGCGCCTGCACGCCCAGCAGGTTGATGTCCGGCCCGAACAGCCAGCGCGCGTCGTATTCGCGAAAGCCCGTCGCCTTGACGAGCGGCTCGTTCTCATAGGCGGCGGTGTTGGGGACGAGATCGGCGCGGGGAAGGAAGGGCATCGAGGGTTTACTCGCGTGACGAAGGCGCCCCCTATAACGTCCGAGTGACGACTTGGTGAGGGGGGAGTTATGAAATCGCTGATCACGGCCGCCGTGGTCGCGGCGAGCCTGGCCGCGGCCCCGGCCTGGGCGGCGGACTTCCAGCCGGCCCCGAACGCTGACTATGTCCTCGACCTCGACACGCCGGACGACAGCTTCTCGCTCTGGCGGCAGAGCGACCTGTCAGGGATCAGCGCGGCGCGCGCGCAGGTCACCTTCCGGCGGGTCGGCAGGAAAAAGGCCTTCAGCCCCGGCGCCTCGATCATCCTCGCCAACGACCAGAGCGAGGCGCGGCTGTCCTTTGTCGTGGCGCCAAAGGGTGCGGTCGCGATCCTGATCGCTTCCCGCGGCGAGACCAAACTCGGCAGTGAGCTGTTCGTGATGCCGGTTGAGCCGGGCGAGACCTTCGGCCTGGAGCTCGACTGGACGCCCGAGGGCAAGGTCGTTGTCAGGATGGCGACCAGGGCCGTCAAGACGTTGGGCGGCGACGGCTTCGAGCGGCACGAGATCACCATGGCCGGCGCGCCGACCCGGATGGAGATCGTGGGCGTCGCCGCCGAAATCGAACTGAAACCACTGACCCTGGGCTCGGTCCGCTAGGCGGAATCGACATTCAGGGGCTGGGGCTGTCCTTCTCCCGATTGCCCCCGCGAAGGCGGGGACCCAGGCGGAGTTTCAAGGCTCGAAGCGCCGGTGAAGCATCCACAATGGCCTGGGTCCCCGCCTTCGCGGGGACAGGCTGGGTTTGATTGCCTCTCGATCGCTGAGTGTCGATGGGCCCTGGGGGCCGGGTCAGACCACCCCGGCGCTCAGCACGTCGTGGACGTGCAGCACGCCCACCGGCTTGCCATCCCTGACCACGAACAACACGGTGATGCGGCTGTCGTTCATCAGCCGGGCGGCGTCCCCGGCGAGGGTCTCCGCGGTGACCGACTTGGGATTGCGGGTCATCACCTGGCCGACGGTCTTGTCGGCCAGGCCGTCGAAGTGGCGGCGCAGGTCGCCGTCGGTGATCACCCCGATCAGGGCGCCGTCGTCGTCGGTGACCCCGACGATGCCCAGCCGCCGCTCGCTCATCACCCGGATCGCCTCGGGCATGGTGATGTCGGCGCGGGCCAGCGGCGCTTCCTCGAGCCGGTGCATCAGGTCGCCGACCGTGCGCAGCATGGCCCCCAGTTTGCCGCCGGGGTGGAAGACGTGGAAGTCCCGCGCCGTGAAGCCGCGCCGCTCGAGCAGGGCCACGGCCAGGGCGTCGCCGAGGGCGATCTGCAGGGTCGTCGAGGTGGTCGGGGCGCGCACCTCGCCGGTCGCCTCGGGTGCATCGGGCAGCGCCAGCACCAGGCTCGCGGCGAGGCCCAGCTGGCTGCCCTCGTTGGCCGTCATGGCGATCAGCGGGATGGCGAAGCGATGGGCGTAGGCGATCACGTCGGCCAGCTCGCGCACGTCGCCGGACTTGCTCAGCGCCAGCACCACCTGGCCGATCATGCCCAGGTCGCCATGGCTGGCCTCGGCCGGATGGACGAACATCGCCGGCGCGCCGGTCGAGGCCAGGGTGGCGGCGATCTTGCGCGCCACATGGCCGCTCTTGCCCATGCCGGTGCAGACGATGCGGCCCTTGCAGGCGACGAGGATCTCGACGGCGCGGACGAACGGCGGGCCCAGCTGGTCGGCCAGGGTCTGCAGCGCCTCGGCCTCGGTGGCCAGCACCCGGCGACCGACCGCGACGGCGTCGAAGGCGCTCACTTCGCGGCGTCCGCTGCGGCGGCGGCCGG
>DAORNX010000088.1:0-7795 GCA_035441225.1 Caulobacter sp. | reverse complement strand
GGCCCAGGTCGAGACGGCGATCCGCAATCCCGGACCCTGGCCGACTTTCGCCGGCATTCCCGAAATCCCGGAGGATGTGCGCTCCTCGGCCGCCTGGCGCGCGGCCATCGCCGACCAGCAGGCCGAGGCCGAGGCGACCCGGCAGGCGGCCGCCGACGACACCTGGAGCCTGACGGCCACGGAGGCTTTCGAGGCCCGGACGCGCGCCGAGGCCAACCCCCTGGGCCTGCACGCACCGACCGACGCCGAAATGGCAGAGTCGGAGGCCTATGCCCGCGCCCTGCGCAAGCGAGCTACCCCGCCTCCGTCGCCGAGGTAAATCCGGCGCGGCGGAGGCATTTATTTCCCCGAACCTGCTTGGAGACGCCCCTCCCGGGGGTTATCCATGCGCGACATTCGCTCCCAGCGCGCCGCGAACGGCGCAGAGAGCCCATTTATGACCACCGAATTCCACCGTATCCGGCGTCTGCCGCCCTACGTCTTCGAGGAAGTGAACCGGATCAAGGCCAAGCTGCGGGCCGAGGGTACGGACATCATCGACTTCGGCATGGGCAATCCCGACATGCCCACGCCCGGCCACATCGTCGACAAGCTGATCGAAACCGCCCGCGATCCCAAGGCCGGACGCTATTCCGCCTCCAAGGGAATCATCGGCCTTCGCCGCGCCATGGCCGGCTACTACGGCCGCCGCTATGGCGTGAAGCTGAACCCCGACACCGAGGTCGTGGCCACGCTCGGGTCGAAGGAGGGGTTCGCCAACCTCGCCAACGCCCTGACGGCGCCGGGCGACGTGATTATCTGCCCCAACCCGGCCTATCCGATCCATGCCTTCGGCTTCATCATGGCTGGCGGCGTAATCCGCCATGTGCCGGCCCTGTCTCCGGAGGAGTACCTGTCGGGTATCGGCCGGGCGGTGAAGCACTCGGCGCCGCCGCCCAACATCCTGATCCTCAGCTATCCGTCCAACCCGACGGCCCAGTGGGTCGATCTGGACTTCTACAATGACGCCGTGCAGCTGGCGCGGAAGCACGACCTGCTGATCATTTCCGATGTCGCCTATTCGGAGATCTATTTCGATGACAACCCGCCGCCATCGATCCTGCAGGTCGAGGGGGCCAAGGACCTGGCCGTCGAGGTCAACAGCCTGTCGAAGACCTACGCCATGGCAGGCTGGCGCGTGGGCATGGTGGTCGGCAATGAACGCATGTGCGCGGCTTTGGCGCGAGTGAAGTCCTACCTCGACTACGGCGCCTTCCTGCCGATCCAGGTGGCCGCCGCGGCGGCCCTGAACGGCCCGCAGGATTGCGTCGCGGAGATCCGCGGCATCTACAAGAGCCGCCGCGACACCCTGGTCAGCAGCATGAAGCGGGCCGGCTGGGACATTCCCGCGCCGCCGGCCTCGATGTTCGCCTGGGCCCCGATCCCCGAGCAGTACAAGTCGGTCGGCTCGATGCAGTTCTCCCAACTGCTGGTGGAGGAGGCCGGGGTCGCCGTGGCTCCGGGCGCGGGCTTTGGCGAATACGGCGAGGGCTATGTGCGCATCGGCCTTGTCGAGAACGAGCACCGCATCCGCCAGGCGGCCCGCAACGTGAAGAAGTTCCTCGCCGAGTCCGACCGCATCCTGTCCAAGGCCCACAACACCGTGGCCGCCCAATGACCCCGCGCACCTGGCGTATCGGTGTCGCCGGCCTGGGCACCGTCGGTGGCGGCCTGTTGCAGTTCCTCGCCGAGCGGCCCGACTTCGCGCCGGCCGGGGGTCGGGCGGTGATCACCGGCGTGACGGCCCGTTCACGCTCGCGGCCGCGCAGCATCGACATCTCGGCCATCCCCTGGTTCGACGATCCGGTGGCCCTGGCGACGTCTCCTGACGTCGACCTGTTCGTCGAGCTGGTCGGCGGCTCTGACGGCCCGGCCAAAGCCGCCGTCGAGGCCGCGCTGAAGGCCGGCAAGCCCGTGGTCACGGCCAACAAGGCCTTGATCGCCGAACATGGCGCGGAACTCGCCGTTCTGGCCGAGGCGGCCGGCGTGCCGTTGCTGTTCGAGGCGGCGGTGATGGGCGGGACGCCGGCGGTGAAGATGCTGCGCGAGGCCATGGTCGGCGACGACGTGGTCGGCGTGGCCGGCATTCTCAACGGCACCTGCAATTTCATCCTCAGCGAGATGGAACAACGCGGCGCCTCGTTCGCCGACGTGCTCAGCGAGGCCCAACGCATGGGTTACGCCGAGGCCGACCCGACCATGGACGTGGGCGGCTTCGACGCGGCCCACAAGGTGACCATCCTGGCCGCCCTGGCGTTCGGCTGCGCGCCCAACTACGCCGCCGCCGAGATCGAGGGCATCGACCAGGTCGATCTGCTCGACATCCGGCTGGCCAAGGACCTTGGCTATCGCATCCGGCTGATCGCCTCGGCCGACAGGACCGCCGACGGCGTGGCCGTTCGCGTGCATCCCTCGCTGGTCGCCCAGGGCCATCCGCTGGCCGAGACGCGCGGCGCGCTCAACGCGCTGTTCATCGAGGGCACGCGGATCGGCCGGATCTTCATCCAGGGGCCCGGCGCGGGCGCGGGACCGACCGCGGCCGCCGTGGCTGCCGACATCGCCGATGTCATGACCCTGCCGACCCGGCCCGTGTTCCAGGCCCCGGCGACCGGACTCGCGCCGTTCGTCGCCGTGGCGGCCGCCCGGCGCGTCGGCAAGGCCTACCTGCGCCTGCTGGTGAAGGATCAGCCCGGAGTCATCGCCGCGGTGTCGGAAACCCTCGCCGAATGCGGCGTGTCGATCGACAGTTTTCTGCAGAAGCCGGTCGAGGACGCCGGCGGCGTGCCGATCGTGCTGACGACCCACGCCATCGCCGAGTCGGTGCTGACCGATGCGATAAACCGCATCGAAAAGCTCCCCGCCGTGCTAGAGCGTCCGCGGCTGTTGCGCATCGCGCGCATTTGAGAATCCGCCGACAATCGCCAGAACGCCCTGCACGGGCCGGGAGACTGACTTTCATGAGTTCTGAGACGCTGGACCGGGGCCTGGTCCTTGACGCGGTCCGGGTGACCGAAGCGGCCGCCATCGCCGCCTGGGGCCTGGTGGGCCGGGGCGACGAGAAGGAAGCCGACCAGGCCGCGGTCGACGCCATGCGCAACGCCCTCAACGATCTGGCTATCGACGGCGAGATCGTCATCGGCGAGGGCGAGCGGGATGAGGCCCCGATGCTCTACATCGGTGAGAAGGTCGGCACCGGTGGTCCGCGCATCGACATCGCGCTCGATCCCCTCGAAGGCACGACCCTGACCGCCAAGGCCATGGCCAACGCCCTGGCCGTGATGGCCTGGGCTCCGGCGGGCACGCTGCTGAACGCCCCCGACACCTATATGGACAAGATCGCCTGCGGCCCCGGCTACGCCGAGGGCCTGATCGACCTCGACGCCAGCCCTGCCGACAACGCCCGGGCCATGGCCAGGGCCAAGGGCGTCGATGTGACCGAGATCACGGTCTGCGTGCTGGACCGGCCACGCCACGCCGAGATCATTGCCAGCCTGCGGTCGGTCGGCGCGCGCGTCTATCTGATCACCGATGGCGATGTGGCCGGGGTGATCAACACGGCCGATCCCGAGACCGGTGTCGACCTTTACATCGGCCAGGGCGGCGCGCCCGAGGGCGTGCTGGCCTGCGCGGCGCTGAAGTGCGTCGGCGGTCAGTTCCAGGGCCGTCTGGTGTTCCGCAACAACGACGAGCGCAGCCGGGCGGCCCGCTGGGGCATCACCGACCTGGACCGCAAATACGACCTGGGCGAGATCGTCCGGGCCGACGCGATCTTCGCCATGACCGGCGTGACCAAGGGCGCCATGCTCGACGGCGTGAAGATGCAGGGCGGATTCGTCCACACCCACTCGCTGGTCATGAACTCCTCCACCCGCACGGTGCGTGAAGTGCGGATGAAGCGGCCGCTCTGATCATGGCCGACGGATCGCCCGAGGCAGGCTTCCTCGGCATTCGTCGCTCCCTGTCGGGGCGGGCGTGGCGCTGGCGACCGGCCGACCCGGCGCTGGTGCGCGACCACCAGCTTCGCCACGCGCTCAGCGAACCCCTGGCCCGCGCCCTTGCCGCCCGCGGCGTCGACGCCGCCGGGGCGGCCGACTATCTGCAGCCGACGCTCCGGGCCCAGTTTCCCGATCCCTCGAGCTTCGCCGACATGGACCTGGCCGCCCGCATCCTGGTGGACGCGGTCGAGACCGGACGGCCGACGGCGGTATTCGCAGACTATGACGTCGACGGGGCGTCCAGCGCCGCCCAGTTGGTGCGCTGGTTCCGCGCCATGGGCCGCGAGCTGGCGATCTACGTCCCCGACCGGATCAGCGAGGGCTACGGGCCCAGCCCGGCCGCCTTCCGCCATCTGCAGGACCAGGGCGCCGACCTGGTGGTCACGGTCGATTGTGGCGCCGCCGCCCACGACGCCCTGATCGCCGCCCGCGACATCGGGCTGGACGTGGTGGTCATCGATCATCACCTGATGCGCGGCGACCCACCGCCGGCCGCGGCCCTGGTCAATCCCAACCGCCCGGACGACATCTCCGGCCAGGGCCATCTGGCCGCCGCCGGCGTAACCTTCGTGCTGCTTGCGGCGCTAAATCGCGAGGCCCGGCGGCGCGGCCTGTTCGAGGGGCGGAGCGAACCCGACATCCGCCAGTGGCTCGATCTGGCGGCCATGGGCGCCATATGTGACGTGACCAGCCTCACCGGGTTCAACCGGGCGATCGCCGCCCAGGGCCTGCGGACCATGTCGGGCTGGGCCAATCCCGGTCTCAAGGCCCTGCTGGACGTGGCCGGCTCGCAGGGCCCTGCCTCGACGTTCCACGCCGGCTTCATCCTCGGACCGAGAATCAACGCCGGCGGCCGCATCGGCCGGTCGGACCTGGGCGCGCGGCTGCTGTCGACCGACGATCCGGACGAGGCGAGGGGGCTGGCCGAACAGCTCGATGCGCTCAACGCCTCGCGCAAGGACGTCGAGAAGGGCGTGATCGACGAGGCTGTGCTGTCCATCGAGCGTGACAGCAACTTCGACCCCGACGCGCCGGCCATCGTGGTGGCCGGTGACGGTTGGCATCCGGGCGTGGTGGGCATCGCCGCGGCCCGCCTGCGCGAGCGCTACCGCAAGCCGGTGGTCGTCATCGGCGTCGACCGGCCGTCGGACACGGGCAAGGGCTCGGGCCGCTCCCAGCCCGGCGTCAACCTGGGCCGAGCGGTGCAGGCGGCGTTCGACGAGGGCCTGCTGCTGGCCGGTGGCGGGCACGCCATGGCCGCCGGACTGACCATTCGCCCCTCGGCCATTCCCGATCTGCGCGCCTTCCTCTGCGAACGGCTGGCCGGGGAGATGACCCTCGCGGCCGGGCTGGACGCCATCGAGATCGACGCCCTGGTCAGCCCTTCCGGGGCCACGCGCGCGCTGCACAGCGAGTTCCAGCGCCTGGCGCCGTTCGGACCGGGCAATCCCGAGCCGGTGTTCGCCGTCGCCGATGCGCGCGTCGAGCGGCCGATGATGCTCAAGGGCGGCCATGTGCGCTGCACCCTCATGGATGCCTCCGGCGGACGCCTGAAGGCGGTCGCCTGGCGAGCCGGTGAAACGGAAACGGGCGCGCGGATCATGGCCGGGGGCGGGACGATGCATGTCGTCGGCCGGCTGAAGCCCGACGACTGGCAAGGGCGGGAGAGCGTCGAGCTGGAAATCGAGGACGTCGCCGACCCCCGGATGGCGCTCTGATCGGACAACCTTGTCCCGGGCCCAATTCTCGTCCGCGTGGGGGGTTGCGCGTGGCGGGAGTCGCGAATATACAGCCGCTTCCTCGCGACCGGGCGCCCTTCGTCTATCGGTTAGGACCCCAGATTTTCAATCTGGTAAGAGGGGTTCGACTCCCCTAGGGCGTGCCATCGCCGCGAGTGACTGCCCCACCCGAATTGCGACCAAATGTCGCGGCGCTGGCCCGAGTCATCGCCTGCGCGAATTCGGTCATTGACGGCTCTCCTTCCACGAGAACAGTGTTATACTTGTTATCTCGTCCAGAAAGGACTTTAGGGCGGGGCAGAGGGGCGGAATGTCTGGTTATGATTTCGAGGCCCAGGAGCCGCACGAAGAATCCGTGCGGATCAATGGCCGTGTGAAGTGGTTTGATGCTGGGAAGGGCTACGGGTTCATTGTTCCCGACGACCCCAGCCAGACCGGGTTGAAGGATGTGCTCCTGCACATAACTTCGCTGCGAAACGCCGGTCGGGAATCGGCGCTCGAAGGTTCGGTGATCATCTGCGACGTCGTGCGCCGGACCAAGGGCTGGCAGGTGTCCGACATTGTCGATCTCGACGAAAGCGCGGCGCCGCCGCCGGGCGAGCGGCCGCAACGGCGTTTTGAAAACGAAAGCGGGAGCTTTCGACGCGACCGGATGGGCGGCGGCTTTTCGGGCCGCGCCGATGCGCCGCCCCGACGGACCCCGCCGATGCGGGCCGACGGGCCGTTGCAACGCTGTACGGTCAAATGGTTCAACCGCACCAAGGGCTACGGTTTCGTGGTGCGCGACGCCGAGCCGGGGGATATCTTCGTGCACATCGAGACGCTGCGTCGCAGCGGCCTTGATGACCTGCAGCCCGGCGAAGGCGTGATGGTGCGTTTCGCGGAGGGGCCCAAGGGTCTGGTCGTGGCTGAAATCGCGGCGTCCTGACGCCCGACGCACCTGGAGTCGCCCGTGGTATCGAAGTTGCGCAAGGCCGGTCGGACGGTTGTCCTGGCCGCGGTGATGCTCACCCCGTTGCTGGCCGGCGCCTGCCGGGCGGAAACGGCGCCGCCGAAAGACGCGCCCGCGAGCGTGGCCGCGCCGCCCGTCGGAACCGAAACCCTGACCATCGATACGGCGCGTGGTCCGGTGACCTTCACGGTCGAGATCGCCGACGACGAGGCCGAGCGCGAGCAGGGGCTGATGTACCGCACGAGCCTGGGCCCGAACGCCGGCATGCTGTTCGAATGGACCGTGCCGGCGCAGCGCGCCTTCTGGATGAAGAACACCTACATCCCGCTGGACATCATCTACATCGGGTTCAACGGTCGCATCCTGTCGATCGCGGCGATGGCCGAGCCCTTTTCCGAGGAGCCGATTCCCTCGCACGGCGCGGCCCTGGGCGTGCTCGAGATCGCCGGGGGACGGGCGGCCGAGCTGGGCATCGACATCGGCGACCAGGTCCATCACCGGATCTTCGGCCCGTGACCGAGGACACGCCTCCGGCGCCGCCGGAGGGCTTCAAGCCCAGCGCGCGCGGCCCCTACACCACCCACAACGGTCCGTTCTTCCACCGTCTGACCGACGAGTCGTTCGAACACGCCTTCTTCGCGCTCAAGCGCCACTGCAACAGCCTCGGCATCGTCCACGGCGGCATGCTGTCGACGTTCATGGACGGGGTGCTGGCCAACGCCGTCGGCCGCGAGACCGGGGGCGCCTCGGTGACCGTGCACCTGTCGCTGGACTTCCTGTCCATGGCCCGGGCCGGCGACTGGGTGTTCGGCGATGCGCGGGTGACGCGCCGGACGCGCGACCTGGTGTTCGTCGAGGGGCGCATCCGGGTGGGGACGCGCGAGGTGATGCGCGCGGCCGGCATCTTCAAGCCGGTCAACAGGCGGACCGATCCGGCGCAGTCGCGGCCCGCCCCCTGATCCGCCGGCCTACGGCAGCGTCAGGACCACCTTGACGCACTCGCCGTGGTGCTGGGCGGCGATCGCGGCGTTGATCTGGTCGAACGGGAAGGTCTGGACCAGCCTGTCGAC
>DAORNX010000087.1:5013-7878 GCA_035441225.1 Caulobacter sp. | reverse complement strand
GCCGCCGGCGGGCGGGGAGCCCGGGGCGCCCGGGGCGCGCGAGCTCTGCTCAGGGAAGCGCCTGGACCGCGCGGTACACGGCCACGCCGATGAAGTTGGCGATCGCATTGCCCAGAACCGCGCACATGAATCCGGGAACCACCAGGGCCCGCCAGTCGAAGGTCGCGGCCGTGGCGACAGTGCTCGGCGGCCCCAGGATTCCCGCGCAGGACGCGATGAGGGCTTCGGCGATATCGAACCTGAACAGCTTCGCGATGACGCCCATCAGCAGCAGATGGGTGAGGACGATGGTCAGTGCGAAACCGACCACATTGAGCGACGTCGAGGTCAGCGAGCGCAGATCGGTGAGAGCGCCGATCACCGGCATGAAGAGATAGATGAGGATCATGCCCGCCTCCTCGGCGCTCCGGTCGGTGCGGAAGAACTGCGGCGCCAGGTTGGCGACCACAAGCGCCATGCCGGAAATCACCAGGATCGACAGGTGCGGCGCGCCGAGGCGCGCGGCCAGCGCGGTCGACAGGGCGACGATCAGCGCGCTGGCGCCGAAATTGACCATCATGTGGGCGCTCGATGAGGGTGCGCTGAGCATGGTGGGCGCATCCTTGTCGCGCTCGACATCGTCCATGATCGGCGACCGGAAGAAGCGGCGCAGGAACGGGGCCATCGGCAACGCGAGGATGATCATCCAGTAGGTCGTGCCGGCCAGGGCGTCGGCGGCGAGGGCCACGGGCAACGAGGCGGGGCTGGCCCAGTCGACGATCTGTGACACGGCGATCAGGTTCGACGACCCGCCGATGTC
The DNA here is from genome assembly GCA_035441225.1 of Caulobacter sp. Lineage (GTDB taxonomy): Bacteria > Pseudomonadota > Alphaproteobacteria > Caulobacterales > Caulobacteraceae > Caulobacter. The sequence goes on along the minus strand of DAORNX010000087.1, from coordinate 7,079 downwards.
GCTGGCCGCCAGCACGGCGGCGAAGGCCGCGGCGTCCGGGCCCAGGTCGAACAGGGCGACGCCCAGAAACACCGCCGCGAGGGTTGCGATGGTCCCGAGGGCGAAGATCAGCAGCATCGGCCCGGCCAGGCGGTAGATGCGGCGAAAGTCCGCCTGGAACAGCACCAGCGGCACGGCCAGCGGGATCAGGAAGCGACCCAGGGTGTCATAGAGCGGCGCGTCTCCGGGCAGGATCCCGCCGGTTCGCAGGGCCATGGGGATGACGATGGCCAGCAGGATGCCGGGGATCCGCTTTCCCCACGGGGTGCTGTCGATCCAGTAGCCGAACGCGGCTGACAGCGCGATCACGGCGAGGAGGGCAAACGACTGGTCAGACGCGATCACGGCAAGGTCCTCGCCAGGGGTGCGACGCCGCTGTCGCAGATGAAGGTGCGGAAGCCCGTCGTGCTCGGCGGCCCGGCGGCCAGGTGCATGAGGGCGGGCGGCCCGGGCTCGAAGACGAGGCAGGCCAGGGTGTAGTCGATCACCTCGCCGCCGCCGCCCAGCTCCCGGGAGAGGGGATGGTCGGGATGCCGGCGCGACGCCAGCAGCGCCTTCACGCCGTCCACCGAATAGGCGGCGCTGTCGCCCAGGCCCTGCTCGAGGGCGGCCAGGCGCGCGGCGGAGTTCGCGGTCCTCGCGAGCCGCCGCTCCGGCGTGTCACCGGCGGTCGCGCGTTGGAACAGGCCGGTGTCCGGGTTCGCCAGCGGATGGTTGGTGTGGCAGACCGCCGGAAGCCGTGGAAGGCCGCCGACTTCAACGATCGAGGATCGCGAGACCTCGAAGGCGCCGAACGTCCGGGAGTCTCCGAGGGTGTAGGTCTGTCCCGAGGCGTGCCGCACCGATCGCAGCGTGGCGACCGCCGCCGGCTGGTCCGGCGCCTCGAGCAGGCGGCGGATGACGCCGACGACCGGAAGGCCGCAGGGATCGCCATCGAGCTGGACCAGGGAATTGACGCACACCGCCACCCCGTGCCGATTGATGCCGTTGAGCGCCAGGATGCCCGGCAGCGAGAAGATTAGCGCGTCAAGTCCGGTCACCGGGTCGCGATGATGAAAGACGCGCTGGTAGCCCTCCATCCAGCTCGCGCCATCGAAATTCTGCGCCACCAGGACGCCGCCGCCGGTGGTGCGGAGCGCGAGGGCGCTGCAATGGTGCGGATGCGCCGCTGACGTTTGCGAATAGAGCTGCCGGAACCACCATTCCTCGTCGAGCAACTGCAGGTCCAGGATCTGTCCGAAGGGAACCCGCGCGCCCTCGGCGATGCCGCGCAGTTCATCGATCAGATGCGGGGCGTGATCCTGGAAGCCCTTGAGGAAGTCGGTCCGGGACCGGAACGCCTCCCGGTAGGCGTCGGCCGAACCCGCAGCGGGGGCGACATGGCGTCGCCAGTCCGCCAGGATCTGATGGATTTCGTCGGCGCAGACACGGCCGTGCGTCAGGCCGCGCTCGTAGGCGTCGCCGGTGAGCGGAATGAGCGGAATGGCGTCGGGCTGCATGCCTAGTTCGCCTGCTGCGGCAGGCGCTCGAAGCGAATGTCGTTCACCCGCCAGGTGCTGAGGAGAAAGGTCCTGTCGTCGAGGAACTCGACCGTGGCGCCGGCCTCGGCGGAGACGAACTTGCCGTCGGCCAGGGCGGTCAGGGGAAGGGGCTCGGTCTGGCCCTGCAGGATCAGGGACAGGCCATGCGCGCCGGCGGTCACGTCGTAGGTCGCGCCGAGGGTGGTCGAACCATACCGCCCGGCGAGGCGGCCGAGGGTCGTGGGGTCGGTTGTGGCGACGGCCACCCGCCTGCCTGCGGACGGTGGGCCGAGGCCCGACAGCCGGAGACGGTCGAAGCCCCCCACGCCCGGCCGGTCGAACGTGACCGCAACCCCGCTGCCGCGGTGCAGCAGCCGCGTGGCGGAGACGGCGTCGAAGGCTGCGACCCCGAGCGGGTCGACGGCCACGAAGACCCGGTTGTCGGCATAGGCGACCTGGGCGACGCGGCCGGGTTCGAGCTCGTAGAAGCCGCTGAAGGCGGCCGCC
>DAORNX010000087.1:0-4857 GCA_035441225.1 Caulobacter sp. | reverse complement strand
CATCAGCAGCACCAACCGGTAGCCGGCTTCCGAGCCGGTATGCATCCAGAGTGTCCGCCCGCGGTACGCGATGAGCTCCAGGCCAAGGCCATAGGAGGCGGCTCCGCCCGTCACCGGGGCGGGCCGGGTCATCTCCGCGACGCGGGGATCGCGAGCCCTGGCGGCCGCGAGGAACCAGGCCGCCCAGCGGGCGACGTCGTCAGCCGACGCATAGAGGTTGGTGCTGCCGTGGGCCGCCGACGCATAGGCGATCGGCCGCCAGGTCTGGTCGCCGGCGTCGAAGGCGTAGGACCGGGCCGCGCCGGCGACGGCCTGGCCGGGCGCGGCGTAGATCTGCGGCGCGACCATCCCGGCCGGCCGGAAGACGCGGTCGGCCATGATGCCGGCGTAGGGCTTGCCGGTGGCCCGTTCCAGCACGGCGGCCGCCAGCAGGTAGCCGCTGTTCGAGTACAGGTAGCGGGCGCCAGGCGCGAAGTTCAGGTGGTCCTGGCGGTCGATCAGGTCGCGCAGCTGGCCATTCTCGAGCGGTTCGGCCGATGACCGGCCCGCCAGCACGATGAGGGTGGCGATGTCGGGGAGTCCGGCCGTATGCGACAGCATCTGCCGGGTCGTCGCCGAGTGGTAGTAGGGCGCGGCCTCTGGCAGGACCCGGGCGAGGGGAGCATCCAGATCGAGCGCCCCGGCGCGCGCGACATCGACCGCGGCCAGCGCGACGAACGGCTTGGTCAGGGAAGCGAGATTGAACCGTGTGTCCGGCGTGATGGCGGCGCCGGAGGCCAGGTCCGCCTTGCCATAGGCCTGTTCACAGACGAGCCGGCCGTCCGACACCACCGCCACGGCGAAGCCGGGCGAATCCTCGCCGGCCCATCGGGAAAACACCGGGTCCAGCCGGGGGCATGAGCTCGTCGGCGCCGGATCGGCCGCCGCGCCTGAGGCGATCGCCAGGACCGCCAGGACCATCGGCAGGTGTCGCTTCACGAGGATCTCCAGGGTCGCGGCGTCGTCTGGAATTGACTATGATGTCATAATCAATCTTGGTCAATCGAACCTGGGGGGTCCCGTGGATCATGGGGCAACCGGTGGTCCCTAGTCCTCCCACTCGGCGTTGCCGCTGACCGCCAGCAGTTCGCCGGTGATGCGCCCGGCCGCCGGCGAGGTGAGAAACAGCACCGACTCGGCGAGATCGGTGAGGGAGACCGATGCGCGAAGCGAGATGTAGCGGGTGAAGCGCGCCTCGATTTCGGCGGGCGCGACGCCTTCTTCGGTCGCCCTGCGGTCAATGATGCCGCGCATCCTGGCGTTGTCGATCATGCCGGGCTGGATGGCGTTGACCCGGATCCCGTCCGGGCCGAGCTCGCGGGCCGCGTTGAGCACGAGCCCCTCAAGCGCGAACTTGGTCACCACATAGGGCGTCCGCCTGGGCAGACGGGTGCGGGTGGAGCTTGTCGAGAAGGCCACGATCGACCCGCCGCCCCGGGCCTTCATGGAAGGTGTCACGAGCTGGATTGCCATGAGCAGGCCCGTGACATTGACGGCCCAGCAGCGGTCCCAGTCGGCGAGCGCGATGTCCTCGATCGCCGCGACCGGCCCGGGCAGTCCGACGGTGTAGACCAGGGCGTCAACGCCCCCGAGCAGGCCCAGAGCCTCCGACATCGCCCGCTCGATGGCCGGGGGGGCGCCAAAGTCGGCGACCGCGCCCGACATCGAGGAATTGGCCGCCAGGGTCGCGGCGACGGCCTCGGCGCGGACATCGAGGATATGCACGCGATCGCCCCGCGCGAGCATGGCCTCGGCCGAGGCGCGTCCGACGCTGTCGCCGCCGCCGATGACGAGCGCCTTCACTGGTCGACCCGTGGCTTGGCGGCGGCGGGACCTTCGCCGTCAACGAACGGGTGGTTGTGGGCGAACCAGCGGTCAGTCAGGGCGATGATCTGCGCCAGGGCGGCCTGGGCGCCGGCCGGGTTCCGGTTGGCGAGGGCCTGATCAAGGTTCGAATGCCGGCTCCAGATCTGGTCGAAGATGCTGTCGAGCACGTCGGGAGAGGAGAAGATGACGCGCAACAGCGGCCCCAGGCGCAGCCAGAGGCCCTCGATGACCGCCGCCAGCATCGGCGCGCCGGCCGCTTGGTAGATGGCGAAGTGGAGTTCGGTATTGAGCCGCAGCGCCTCGCTGACGTTGCGTGCGCGCACCGCCCGTTCGAGGTCGACGTGCAGCCGGTGGAAGCGCTCGATGTCCTCGGCGTCGGCGCTCTCGGCGGCCAGACCGGCGGCCATCGGCTCGAGCGCGGCGCGTAACCGCATCAGGTCCTCGAAGGCTTCCGCCGACATCTCCGGGATACGCAGCGTCCGGTTCGGGAGCGCCTCGAGCGCGCCCTGTCCGACCAGGCGCTGCACGCTCTCCCGCACCGGCATCGCCCCGGCGCCGAGCTGGGCGCAGAGGGCCCGAATGGAGATGACTTCTCCCGGCGCGAAGACCCCGGCCAGCAGCCCCCGGGACAGTTCCCTGAATACGCGCTCCTGCTGCGTTTCGCGGGAAATCCTCGCGAGCCGGGCCTTTCCGTCCATGAGCGGGCCTGTCCTTCCAAATCGGGGGCGAGATCAAGCCTAGACTCGATCGGCTGCGCGGGATAGCGTCAATCGTATCGATTTGATCAAATCGATAATCCAAAAGGAGATGGGGATGCGCAGGGCGGACAAGGTCATCATCACGGCGGCCGTGACCGGGTCGATCCACACGCCCAGCATGTCGCCCTACCTGCCCATCACGCCGGACGAGATCGCGGCGGACGCCATCGGTGCGGCCGAGGCCGGGGCGGCCATCCTGCACCTGCATGCCCGCGACCCGCGCGACGGCCGCCCGACAGCTGATCCCGACGTGTTCATGCAATTCCTGCCGCGCATCAAACAGGGGACCGACGCGGCCATCAACCTGACCACCGGCGGCGCGCCCGGCATGACCATGGAGGAGCGGCTGGCGGCGCCGCATCGCGCCAGGCCCGAGATCACTTCACTGAACATGGGCACGCTCAACTTCGGCGTCTTTGACTCCGCCACCAAGATCAAGGACTGGAAGTACGACTGGGAAAAACCCTTCCTCGAAGGCAGTCGCGAGGGGTTCCAGTCGAACACCTTCGCCCAGATCGAGCGGGTCATCCGGGATCTTCACCACGGCTACGGCACGCGCTTCGAGTATGAATGTTATGACGTCGGCCACCTCTACAACCTGGCCCATTTCGTCGATCGGGGGCTGCTGAAGCCGCCGTTCTTCATCCAGATGATCTTCGGCATCCTCGGCGGGATCGGCGCGGATCTCGATCATCTCACGCACATGCGAAACACGGCCGACCGGCTGTTCGGCGACGACTACTACCTGTCCTGCTTCGCCGTGGGGCGCGACCAGATGAAGTTCCTCACCACCAGCGCCATCCTCGGCGGCAGCGTCCGCTGCGGCCTTGAGGACAGCCTGGTCCTGAGCCGCGGCACGCTGGCGAAATCGTCCGGCGAGCAGGTGCTCAAGATCCGCCGGATCATCGAAGAGCTGGGCCTGGAGGTCGCGACCCCGGCGGAGGCGCGCGCGATGCTGCAGCTCAAGGGGGCCGACCTTGTCGGGTTCTGATCCGGGGGGAGATGATCCCGTCGGCGCCTCGATTGACCTGGCCGCCTTCAGCGCCGATCCGCATCCGACGTTCGCGCGCATGCGACGGTCCGAGCCGGTGTCCTGGATCCCGGCGCTCGATATCTACTATGTGACGCGGCACGCCGACGTGAGCGCGATCCTGATGGACGACGCGACCTTCCTCGTCGGCGAGGAGAACATGCTCGTCTACGACACCTTCGGCCGCCACATGATGACAGTCGACGGTGCTGAGCAGCGCCGCTTTCGCGCCGGCTTCCGCCGGACGTTCACGCCCAGGGTGATCCGCGAGCGGCTGGAGGAGAAGGTCACCGCCCTGGTTCACGGTCTCATCGACGGCTTCGCCGGTGGCGGCGCGGTGGAGTTGCGCGCGGCGTTCGCGTCGCGCCTGCCGGTCCAGGTCATGCTCGCGGTTTTCGGACTGCCGGCCGAGGACGAACCGCTGTTGCGCCGGTGGTACGACGCCTTCGAGCGGTCGTTGTCGAACTACCGGTGGGACCCCGCGATCCGGGCCGAGGGCCGCCGATGCGTCGAGGAGTTCAAGGCCCACCTGCAGCGGCGGCTCGCGGCGGCCTCGGCCTTGCCGGCCGACAGCCTGCTGGCCGCCCTGACCCAGGACGACTCCGAGGGCCGGCTGAGCGACGATGAGATCCTGCAGAACGCCCTGATCATCTTCTTCGGGGGAATTTCGACGGTCGAGGCGCTCGTGCTGAACGTGTTTCACGCCCTGTCCCGGCATGAGTCCGTGTTCGGACGCCTGCGCGCCGACCCGTCGGTCCTGCCCCGGGTCATCGAGGAGACCGCCCGCTGGTCCTCGCCGGTCCAGGCCGTGACCCGCTATGTGGGGCAGGATGTCGAGCTGCACGGGGTCCGCATCGCCAGGGGGCGGCTGGTCAACTGCATGCTCGGCAGCGCGAACCGGGATGAAGCGGTGTTCGCCAATCCCGACAGCTTCGACATCGACCGCGATGATCTCGGCCGGCACATCGCCTTCGCCACGGGTCCCCACGTCTGTCTCGGATCCCATCTCGCGCGGGCCGAGGCCCGGATCGCCATCACCGCCCTGCTCGCGCGGCTGCCCGGGCTGCGCGTCGCCGATGTCGCCGAGCTGGAGGGCTACGAGTTCCGCCAACCGGGCCACCTGACCCTGGCCTGGGACTGAGTCGCCGGCACGATGACCGTCAGCGTCTTCGACCTGTTCAAGCCCGGGATCGGGCCGTCGAG
>DAORNX010000086.1:7609-7884 GCA_035441225.1 Caulobacter sp. | reverse complement strand
AGCAGGCCTGCGCCGCGCGTGCGCAGGCCGCCCGCGTCCAGCAGCAGGACGACGGCGGCGTAGACCAGCCCGCCGACAGCGGCCTTGAGTCCCAGTTCGAGCAGTCCGCCCAGCGCCGGAATCCGCATCACGGCCAGGACCATGACGGCGCAGGCCAGGCCGGCGCGCCAGATCACGTCCAGCGGCACGGGCAGGGGCATGGCCCGGCGGCCGAGCAGCCAGGACATGACCGCGCCCACCGCGTAGCTGGCCGCGGTCGACCACATGGCCCCGGT
>DAORNX010000086.1:0-7556 GCA_035441225.1 Caulobacter sp. | reverse complement strand
GAATGATCATCGCCGCGAACAGCAGATGGGTCCGGCGTCCCAGCGTGAAGGCCTGGTGCAGGTAGTAGGTCGTCACGCCGGAGAAGAAGGCGCCGAAGGCCACCCACGGGGTCACCTTCGCGGCGCCCTCGACCAGCGGCCCGCCAACCATCACCTCGGCCAGGGGGTGGGCGACCAGGGCCAGGCCGACAGCCGCCGGCAGGGTCAACAGGATCATGAAGGCGGCCTGCTCGCGGGCCGTGGCGTCGAGCGCCGGTCCCCCGCCGCGCTCGAGCGCCGCGACCATCGCCGGTCCCCCGGCCATGCCCAGCCAGATGAACATCACGTCGAGCGTCCGGTTCGCCAGGCTATAGCCCGCGTGATAGACGCCGACCGCCCGCTCATCGAGAAAGGCCGCCAGCAGGAACCGGTCGGTGGTGGCGATGACCAGGGCCAGGATCAGCGACAGCGACACGGGCAGGCCGTAGCTGGCGTAGTCCGCCAGCCGGGACCGCTCGAACCGGCCGCCGCGCGCCAGGGCCAGTTCCTTGGGCAGGCTGAAGACCAGTCCGATCACGGCGATCGCGGCCATGCCGATCAGCGGACCGGCCGCGCCGGCGCCGAGGGTGATGGCCAGCACCCCGATGGCGAAGCCGCCGGCGGTCTGGGTCATGTCGAGCGCCGAGGCGGCGGCCACGTCGCCATCGGCGCGGCGGTGCTCCTGAACAAGGCGGATCAGGCTGCGGAAGATGATCGCGCCGAGGCCCACGGCCACGGCCAGCCTCAGCGCCGGGCTCATCGGCGTCAGCCAGACGGCCAGGGTGGCGAGGACCGGAAACACCAGGGACAGCACGGCGAAGGCGCGAAGCAGCGTCGCCAGATGGTCGGCCGCGTCGCCGCGGGCCACCGCGCGGGCCTGGAACCGGGCCATGGCCGCCTCGACCCAGGTGAACAGGGTGGTGTGGGCCAGTGTCATCACCGACAGCGCCAGCGCGTAGCCTCCGTACTGCTCGGGCGTCAGCAGGCGGGTGAACACCACGATGGTCAGCAGGCCGACCAGGCCCTGGACGATGTTGGCGGGCAGGTAGCCGATCAGGCCGCGTCGAAACATCGGCCTACCGCACTGCTTCCTGGTCCCCGAGCAGGCAGGGGATGGTCATGGCCATGATGTAGAGGTCGAGCCAGAACGACTGGCGTTCGATGTACTCGATGTCGAGCGCCACGCGGCGGCGGACCAGCTCGGGCGTGTCGACGGGCCCGCGCGAGCCATGGATGGCGGCCCAGCCGGTCATGCCCGGCTTCATCCGGTGACGGTGGGCGTACTCGGCCACCAGGCGGGCGGACTCGGTCTGGCCGGTCTTCATGCCGACGGCGTGGGGGCGGGGACCGACCAGGCTCATCTCGCCGGCCAGCACGTTGAACAGCTGCGGCAGTTCGTCGAGGCTGGTCTTGCGGATGAACCGGCCCACCCGGGTGACGCGGTCGTCGCCCGCGCGAACCTGCTGCACGGCGGCGAAATCGGCCGCCTCGGCCCGCATCGAGCGGAATTTCCAGACGAGGATCTCCTCGTTGTTGAAGCCGTGGCGGCGCTGGCGGAAGAACACCGGCCCTGGACTGTCGAGCTTGATGGCGATGGCCACCGCGACCATCAGCGGCCAGCCCAGCAGCAGGGCCGCGGCCCCGACCACCAGGTCCTGGGCGCGCTTGGCGCCGGCCCGGCGGATGTCGGCGGGCTCGCCCGAGACCTGGGCCAGCTGGGCGTCGGCGATCCGCGACAGGGCCCGCTGGCGTCCATCCTCGCCACCGGCGTCGAGCACCAGGCTGACGTCGTTGGGCAGCACCCTCAGCCGGTCGATCAGCTGGCGAATTCGCGGCTGGGCGGAGGGATTCACCGCGATCACGATGCGGTCGACATAGGGCATGATCTTGTGACCGAGCAGGTCGGAGGTGTCGCCCAGCACCGGCACGCCGGCGATGTCCTTCGGCGCCCGGCCGAGCCGGTCGTCGAAGACACCCAGCACCGCGACTTCGCGGGTCGCCAGCGCCGTCTCGATCAGCTTCCTGGCCGCCGCCGTGGCCCCGACGATGACGATGTTCGGGGTCAGTTTGCCGTCGCGCCGCCAGTCCATGACGATCGACCACCACAGGCCGTGCAACAACGCCAGGCTGATCAGGCCGCCGAGAAACCATGCCGGCAGGACCGCGGGCAGGCGTCCCGTGACCAGGTCCAGCAGGGCCAGCGGCAGGCCGGCGAGGCTGAAGGCGGCGCAGACGCGCAGCAGGTGCCGCGACAGACCCTCGCTGCGCGCGAACCCGTAGGCGTCCAGCGCCCGCAGTCCCCACACCAAGAGGCCCACGCTGACGACCAGCGGCAGCGCCTGGGCCAGGGTCAGCTGCAGCAGGCCGTCGACGGCCATGAAGTGGGCGGCCAGCAGGCCGGACAGCACCGCCGCGCCGATGTCGATCAGCCGGAAGGTATGGGTCACGTGCCGCAGTTCGAGCCGCGATCGCACCGGCACCAGCCGGTCCGGCCGGAACGGACCGCGCCGGTCGCGCGGATCCTCGATCGGCGGGGTGTCGGCGTCCGGCCCGAACTGGGTCTCGAGCACCCGGTGCAGGGCGCGCACGGCGTCAACCCAGCCTTCTTCGGGACGGGCCTGCGGCTCTTCGCGCGGGACAGGAGCGGTCATCATCCCGACCAGTCTGGCACAGCCGGCTGAGCGTCCGGTTAACAGGGTTCACCCAATCCGTGCGCGCCGTCGTTGCGAACGCCGCGGCACTTGGATATGAGAGGCGTCCCGCGCGAGCGGACGGAGACGTGCCCGAGTGGCCGAAGGGACTCGTTTGCTAAATGAGCGTACCCCAAAAGGGTACCGTGGGTTCGAATCCCACCGTCTCCGCCACCTCGCCGGGGTGATCCCTATTCGCTGATCGTGATGGTGTCGCCGTCGGCCTCGCACAGGTCGACCCCGGCGATCTGCACCGAATCGCCGTCGGAGAAGTCGGCCCTCAGGTCGTATCTGCAGCCCTCCAGATCGTCGTCGATGGTCACCTCGATGGTTTCGCCGGGGTTGGCGACCTCGTCGCCGAGGATGTCCTCTTCCCAGTCGTTGGTCGACGGCGCGGAAATGTAGAGGTTGGTCAGGTGGTGGCGCGTCGCGTTCTTCAGGTCGAAAGTGATCGAGTCTGATCGGGCCGCGGCCGGGCTGGCGACGAGCAGACCGACGCAAAGCGCCGCGGACAGAATGATTTTCATGGAAGGAAAGCCCCCGTCAGCCAAGCGCTGACCGGGCCATAGCTAGGACATGGTCCAGACTCTGTCGATCATTTCGGCCTGTTGACCTGCGTCAACGCCCCGCCGGGCGAGGGGACCTCTTCTGAAGACCCTGAACAGGCAGGGGAGGTCGGAGATGGGCAGGCGCGAGATTCTCGTCATGGCGCTTTTCGCCGCGGGGCTGCCGGGCGGCGGCGCGACCGCCGGGACCTACCGCTGTCTGGGCGGCGCGCACGTGCTGTCTGACGGCCGATGTTCCGACGGCTCGATGGCGATCTACGAGGCCACGCCGATGGTTCCCGACGGCGTCGGGGGTCGCCAGCAGCCCGGGCCCGCGAGGCCGGCGCCCGCCGATCTGACCGGCGCCTGGTCGACCGCCGTGCCTGGCGCCGTCTGGCAGTCGCCATCGGCGATTCCCGGCTGGAACACCCTGCATGTCTCGCCGGGCGCCCTGGCCGGTCTGCTGGTCATCTATCCGGACGGCCGCTACGTCTGGAACGCCTATGGCGGCAAGCGGGGTCTCTGGCGGCCATCGGGCGATCCGGAATATCCGGTGCTGCTCGACGACCGGGCCGAGCGGCGCCTGTGGAAGGTCGGTCCCAACCTGCGCCGGCCCGGACGGATATTCATCGTCGAGAGCAACGGCTACTTCTACTATGAGGGCTGGCGGGCCCGTTAGCGCAGGACTGGCGCGAGCCACCGCCCGGCCTCAGGATGGCTCCGGCGGTCCCGGGCAGGCCGCGCCGGAGGATGTCCATGGTCTTGACGCCATTCGCGGAGATTCGCGCCAGGGCGGCCGCGCGCAAGGGCGGCGAGGCGGCGCTGGCGGCGCTGCTGCCGACGATCAAGTCCGCCGATGACCTGGCGGCCATTCCCGACGACCGCTGGCTGTCGATGCTCAGCCGTTGCGTGTTCCAGGCCGGCTTCTCCTGGACGGTGGTCGAGAAGAAATGGCCGGGGACGGAGGACGCCTTCTGGGGCTTCTCGCCGGCCCGTTGCCGGGCGATGTCGGACGAGGAATTCGACGCCCTGCTCAGGGACGGCCGGATCATCCGCAACGGCGCCAAGGTGCGGGCGGTGCAGAATAACGCCGCATTCCTGATGGAGCTGGCGGCCGGGCGGGGCTCGGCGGCGACGGTGTTCGCGCGCTGGCCGGCGGACGACTATGTCGGCCTGCTCGACCTGCTGAAGACGCGCGGCGACCGGCTGGGCGGCGGCGCGGGCATGATGGCCATGCGCTTCATGGGCCGCGACGGCTGGGTGACCTCGCCGGACATGGTCAAGGCGCTGACCCGCGAGGGCGTCATCGACGGCGCGCCGGACACGAAGAAGGCCCGCAAGGCGATCCAGGCGGCCTTCAGCCAGTGGTCGGCCGAGGCGGGGACGCCGTTCGCCCACATCAGCCGGATCCTGGCGATGAGCGTGGACTGAGGCGTTCAGTCCAGATCGAGGATCACCGGCCAGCCGGGGCCAAGCTCCTCGCGCAACCGCTGGCCGAGGCTTTCGCCTTCCAGCCGGAAACGCGCCCGCGACGCCGCCTCGGTGAAGCCCGACCTTGCGGGGTCGTCGAGGTCGAGGGTGGCGTCGAACGCCGCGGCCCAGGCCAGGAGATCGGCGCGCAGGTCCGCCGACAGCGGAAGGGTCGCCGGGTCGACGTTGCCCACCAGCCCGGGCGACGCCTCCCAGAGGGGAAAGCACTGGTAGTCGGCCATGAGCCGCAGCGATCGCATGCGGCTCAGTCCAGCAGGTGATTGTTCCACGCCGCCCGCAGGGTCTTCTTGTCGATCTTGCCGGTGGCGGTCAGGGGCACGGCGGCGAAGACCACGTCATCCGGCATCCACCACTTCACGATCCGCGGCCGCAGGTAGTCGAGCACCTCGTCGCGGGTCACCGTGCGGCCCTCGTGGGCCTCGATCACCAGCAGCGGCCGTTCCTCCCACTTGGGATGGGGAATGCCGACCACGGCGGCGATCTTCACCCCGGGGCAGGCGACGGCGATGTTCTCCAGGTCGATCGAGCTGATCCATTCGCCGCCGGTCTTGATCACGTCCTTGGCGCGGTCGGTGATGCGCATGAAGCCGTGCTGGTCCAGGGTGGCGATGTCGCCGGTGTCGAACCAGCCCTCGGCGTCCGTCACGTCGGCGTCCTTGCGGAAGTAGCGCTGGATGGTCCAGGGGCCGCGCACCATCAGGGCGCCGCTGGTCTCGCCGTCGCGCGGCGCCTCCGTTCCGTCCTCGAGCATGATCTTCAACTCGATGCCGAACTGCAGCCGACCCTGGCGGGTCCAGATGATCTCGTCGACCTGGTCCTCGCCCAGCGCGGCGATCGAGGGCGTCGGTGTGGCGACCACGCCCAGCGGGCAGGTCTCGGTCATGCCCCAGATCTGCAGCACCTGCACGCCGTGCTTGACCTTGAAGGTCTCGGCCATGGCGCGCGGCACGGCCGAGCCGCCGATGATCACCCGCTTGAGCTCGCCGACGTCCTGGCCGGTCTGGGCCAGCCAGTCGAGGTACATGGTCCAGATGGTCGGCACGCCGCCGGAAAAGGTCACGCCCTCGCCGACGATCAGGGCCTGCAGGCTGGCCGGGTCCATCTTTTCCGCCGGCAGCACCAGCTTGCAGCCGTTGATCGGGCAGATGAACGGCAGGCCCCAGGCCGTGGCGTGGTAGAGCGACGAGCAGGGCATGACCACGTCGAAGGCGGTCAGGCCGAAGGCGCTGGCCAGGCCCGCCGCCAGCCCGTGGAGCACCACGGCGCGATGGCTGTAGAGCACGCCCTTGGGGTCCCCCGTGGTCCCCGAGGTGTAGCAGAGGAAGGCGCCGGCGTTCTCGTCGAGCCGCGGCCAGGGAAAGGCCGCGTCGGTCTGGTCCGCGACCAGGGTCTCGTAGTTCAGCGCGCCGACCGCGCCGGCGTCGTGGTGATCGGCGTCGGCCATCAGCACGAAGGTCTTCACGGTGGTGAACCGGTCGGCCAGCCGCTCGACCAGGGGCGCGAACGTGCTGTCGTAGAACAGCACCGTGCTTTCGGCGTGTTCGAGCACATAGACGATCTGGTCGTCGAACAGCCGCGGATTGACCGTGTTGAGCACCGCGCCGATCCCCGGCGCGGCGTAGAATAGTTCCAGGTGTCGGTGGGTGTTCCAGGCCAGGCTCGCGACCCGGTCGCCGGACTTGACGCCCAGGTCCTGCAGCGCCCGGGCGAGCCGTCGCGCGCGGCCGGCGAGGCCGGCGTAGTCGTAGCGATGGACGCGGCCCTCCACGGTGCGCGAGACGATCTCCACCCGGCCGTGCGCCGTCTCGGCGTGGGTCAGGATGGCGGTCGTCAGCAACGGGACGTCCTGCATCAATCCGGGGATCACGGGCGTTTCCTCTTGGTCTTGTGATTGGCGTTCAGGATCGGCGCTGGCCGCCGTGCAAGTCAATCCAGACGGTAGGCCTCGCGCCCGGCGGCGCGGTTCTCGCGCACGATGCGGCCCCACCAGCGGATGCGCTCCTCGTCGGTCAGGCCGTCGCTGTCCTCCAGCCACCGGACCATGCTGTCGAGGAACAGGCCGAACAGGGCCCCGGCGGCCTTCTGGGCCCGGTCCTCGGCGCCCGCCGGGGCGTTGGGGCCCGGCTTGAACAGGGGCAGGGACGTCCGCGCCAGCAGCGGCCGCAGCCGCGCCTCCCAGTCCGGCTGGCTGGCGCGGCAGTTGCGGAACACCAGCAGGAAGGCCGCCGGCTCGCGGCGCGCGGTCTCGAGCACCCGGGCGACCATCGACCCATAGCCCTCCCACGGCGCGGCGTAGGCGTCCTCGATCGCGCCGGCGACCTTCTCGAATACGGCCTCGATCAACGCCTCGCGCGACGGAAACAGCCGGTAGAACAGCACCTTGGCCGCGCCGGCCGCATCGGCGATGTCGCGCATGGTCGCCGTGTGCAGGCCCTTTTCGAGCAGCACGCGCGCCGCCACGCGGACGTATTCGTCGCGACGCGCGGCGTGGTCGACGCGGGGCTTCTTGCGGACGGGCGCGGCGGCTGCGGTCATGGCTCAGGTCTAGCGGAACGATCAGCGCTTGCCGAATGAAACTCCTTGGTAACATACTCTGGCCGAAACGGGAGGATACCGGCGTGAACCAGCTTGTCCGCAGCCTCGTGATCGAAGATCTGACCATCGTTCCGCTGACGCCGACCATCGGCGCGGAGGTCGAGGGCATCGATCTGGCCCGGCCGCTGGACGACGCGACCGTGAAGGCCCTGCGCCAGGCCCTGCTGGACTGGAAGGTGCTGTTCTTCCGCGACCAGGACATCACCACCGAGCAGCA
>DAORNX010000085.1:0-7966 GCA_035441225.1 Caulobacter sp. | reverse complement strand
AGCGCCGCATCCTCGCCGGTCCGCGCCCTCGCCCCGGTCGCGGCCAGCGCCAGCGCCGCCGCCCCGAATGTGATCACCTCACGCCGTCCGAGCATCATCCGTCTCCCTGCCAGACGGGGACCGTAACGACGTTCGACTTTCGATCAAGGCGGGGGTTGAAACGCCGGAACGGCTCACCCACCTCATGTGACGGAGGCGCTGGATGTCCGGGCCTCCCAGGTCACGACGAGGCTTTCGGGCTCGCCACCGGCCTGCATGACAAACCGCAACCTTGCTTTGAAAGAAGGATGTGCACCCATGCGTACGATCGATTTCTCGCCCCTCTATCGCTCCGTCGTCGGCTTCGACCGTCTGGCCGCGCAGCTTGACGCCGCCGCCACCCAGGACAGCGCCGCCGGCTATCCGCCCTACAACATCGAGCGGACCGACGAGAACGCCTACCGCATCGAGATCGCCGTCGCCGGCTTCCGGCCCGACGAGCTGACCATCGAGGTCAAGGAGAACCTCCTGACCGTGACCGGCCGCAAGGCCGCCAACGACGACAGCCGCAAGTTCCTGCACCGCGGCCTGGCCGAGCGGAACTTCGAGCGCCGCTTCCAGCTGGCCGACTACGTGCTGGTGACCGACGCCAACCTGGCCGACGGCCTGCTGTCGATCGCCCTCAGGCGCGAGCTGCCGGAGGCCCTCAAGCCCCGCACGATCGCCATCGGCACGACCACCACCGCCGCGCCCGCCCAGATCAAGGGCAAGAAGGCCGCGTAAGCGTTCCAGCAGAACGATCCCCAGTCGTTCGGAAGGGCGGAGCCGCGAGGCTCCGCCCTTTTCCGTGGGCGCTTTGGGGCGGCGAGGGAGGCGATGGCAGGGTCGGGGTTGGGCCAGGAGCGGACGTTCAGGCCAGCGCCGCAAGCAGACGTTAGCCCCGCCAGCGGAAGACCTTCGCGATGGGGGCGAACTTCGTGTATGTCCGCATCTTGGGGGTAGCCATGGAATTTCCTGCACTCTACGCCGTTGCAGACCGTGCTGCTGGACGTCAGCAGTCGCTCTACTTCGGCTTGGTGTTCGGCGAGTTCACCGCCCTGCTCATGGTGTCGTGCATGAGCGTGAACATGGTCGCGGATAGTCGCTACGTCTTCGCCTATGGCGTGCTTCTCGCCGGAGCGCTGACCCTTCTAGTCCTGCGAACTGTCCTGAAACCTGAGCAGCGCTGGTACCAGGCTCGCGCCCTAGCGGAGTCAGTTAAGACCACTGCCTGGAAATTCGCTATGGGTGCCCGGCCGTTCAAGCAGGATGGAGAGCACCGCGAGCGCTTGCGGCGAATGCTGCAGGAGCTGCTGGACGCCAATCGTAGCCTCGGCTCGCAGTTTGACGGCAAGACGAGCGCTGGCGACCAAATCACGAAAGATATGGAGGCGATCCGTGCTCTGCCTCACGCGGAGCGGCTGACAATCTACATCCGTGATCGCATCGACAATCAACTGGGTTGGTACGGCCGAAAGTCAAAGATAAACGCGGATACGGGCCGCAACTTTGCTATCGTGCTCGGTGGGCTCTACGTGGCGGCCTTCGCGATCTTTATGATCCGTATGGAGCATCCCGACTGGATCTATGCGCACCCGGACCCCGTCATCTTGCTAGGCGCCTCCGTGCTCGGCTGGATGCAGATTAAGCGCTTCAATGAGCTGGGTGCATCCTACGCTTTGACTGCGAATGAGATTGGCATCTTGAAGTCCCGCGCCCCGGAGATCGCCGATGATGAAGCCCTGTCGCTGTTTGTCGACGACGCCGAGGAGGCGTTTTCGCGAGAGCACACACAGTGGCTCGCGAGGCGATCTGCCCTGGGCGGGGATCGTGGCGGCTAATTTGCGGACCGTGACGTGAACGCGATCATCGTCGCCGGAGGATGTTACGTCGAAACATGCGAGGCACCGCATTGGCGCGCTGTCTACGGCTCCGGCGGACGCGCAGCGCACGCCCTAGTCGGCCAAGCTCCCGTCATTCTACACACCTACTTCCCCAAGGCGCGCGAGAACGACCTATATCCGTTGGCGGTCGCGGGAATCGAGGTGAAAGCGACCGATGCCGCGAGCGCAATAGCGTTCGCCTATTTTCATCCACTTTCGGACCCTGCGATGGCTCCCGAACGCGCGAGCATCACTCGTCAGCCAGCGCTCCGGGTTGAAGGGGAAGTAGTGCTTCGCTTTGGGTTCGTCGAAGGCGATGCGGTCGTTTCCGGTCGGCGGGTGGTCTATGATCCGCAGAGCGTGGGGGACTTCGCGCCGTATAGCCAAAATGGATCATCGGCAGAGACACTGGCGCTAGTCCTCAACGCAGACGAACTTCGGGCCGCTACCCGGCAAGATGATCTAAGCGTCGGCGCACGAGCGCTGCTAGACGCTGGGGCGGCGGTAGTGCTCGTCAAGTGCGGTGTTCACGGTGCCGTCGTCTATGCGGGCGATGGGGTCGGAACGCAGATCCCTGCCTTCTGGTCTGACGCGGTATTCAAGCTTGGCACCGGCGACGTATTCAGCGCGGCGTTCACTCACGCTTGGGCGCATCTCCGACAGGATGCCGCCGCCGCCGCTACCGTTGCTTCGCGAAGCGTCGCTCACTATGCGGCCACGCGTGCCCTACCCTTGCCGCCGGCGGGGACGATGCACCCTGGTCGAGCAGTCACCGCAAGCCCGAGTGCAAAGGTGCACCTGATCGGCTCGAAGACACAGTTAGCCAACCGCTGGCTGTTCGAAGAGGCGTCGTGGCGTCTTGGCCAACTTGGAGCCGACGTGCGACGTTGGGACGGTCCCCCAGAGAGCCAATTCAACGACGGTGCCTGTCTCGTCCTAGCGGATCAGATTGGGGCTGACGATCTCGCTGAGATTGCGGCGCGGTCCGACCCCAACCGGCTAATCCTTCTAAGCGAAACCGGCGTCAGTCCGCCTGCGCACGCGCGGTTCACTACGGACTTCACAACAGCCCTCTACTGGGCTTGCTGGGCCGGCTAAACTAATAACACGCCGCTACTTGAACGCGAGTTCGCCATGCGCGAGGCTGGCGTCTCAGCCGTGAGACGGGGCGGATTCGGCTTGGCGGATATCTGCATCATCTATGCGAGATCGGACGCGTCCGCGATCCCGCCCGCCCTGGAAGCGGTCCTGAAGACGCGTTGGTCGGTTTGGTGGGACCGGCATCTGGTTTCGGGCGACTATCGGGCTGGGATCGAAGCGGAGGTCACTGCCTGCGAGGTGCTTATCCCTATCTGGTCAACGGCGGCCACGTTCAATGCTCATATGCACGACGAATTGGAGATCGCCCGCAAAGCGGGCGTCGCCATTTTGCCCGTCCGCATTCATGCAGCGGATGCGCCGATGAGTTACGGCAGCCTGCAGGCGACCGAGATGCTTGGCTGGGACGGCAAAGAAACTTTGCCGCAGCTCAACAGCTTGATGGGGCGCGTCAGGGCCGCCATCGAAGAGCGGCGCCCGGACGAGCGACCCCAAAGGCTGGCGATGAACGGATTCGTGGATCTCCCCGCCTTCTTCTACTCAGTCTCGTCCCATGAAACCCGTCTCGCACCCGCCGCCGCGTTGAGAACCCTCGACATGTTTGGCGCGGAGACCATCCTTGTCTCCGCATATGATACCGGGCCCAACGCGCCAAAGAGCCTGATCCAAACCTTGGAGAGACGACGGAAGAGAGGCGCAACGATTCTGCTGGATTCGGGAAACTACGAGAGGGCGCGTCGGGACGACGGGGACTGGAAATTCGAGACATTTGAGACGGCGTTGCGAGCCACCCCGCACGATCTCGCCTTCGCCTTCGACGTACTCAACCCGACCGGCGACATCGATAAGGTTGCCAAAGCTGCGATCGCTGCGGCGAAACGAACAGCCCGCCTAACGACGGCGCCGGTCATTCCCATCGTGCATCTGCCGCGCCGACCCGACGACAGCTATCGGACAGAGATGGCGGGGCCGGTAATGCGTCACGTCGCGCAGGCCTTGGCTCCGGCGATGATCGCCATCCCGGAGCGCGAATTGGGCTCTGGCGTATTCGAGCGAGCCCGAACGATGTCGATCATTCGCAAGGCGCTGAAGGGACTAGGTCGCTATCAGCCGGTGCACGTTCTTGGGGCGGGCAACCCGATCAGCTTGGCGCTGCTTTCTGCCGCCGGCGCAGACTGCTTCGATGGGTTGGAATGGTGTCGATACGCCTTTGACGCTGAACACGCACAGCTGCACCATTTTCAGCTGTTCGAATTGTTTAGCTACCAACTTGCAGTAGCCGAGTCTCCGGTGGCCGCATCGGCGGCGCTTGATCCAGCCGTCAGCTATACGACGAAGGCCGTGATGCATAACCTCGATTTCTATAACACTTGGCTCAAGGAGCTGCGATCTGCCGCGCAGGAGGAGAAGGCGCTTGTGGCTTTTCTGGCGGGGCTCCTTCCCAAAGGCGCAATTGCTCAGGCCCGCGCCGCATTGCCGAGTGTACTGTGATCGCGCGTCATAGCCCGGAACGAATCTGCCACGCCGTTAGCGTGGTCGGTGCCGAGATCGACCGTCAGCTCAGCGGCGAGACGCCCGAGCCCTGGAGCGAAGACCGCCTATGGACCGAGCTAGCCTGTTGTGTGCTCAGCAGCCAGGTTCCCTATTCTATCGCCCAATTGGCTGCTGTCCGCGTGGAAGCAAGCGGACTGCTTTTGGAAGGGCATACAAGCGCTGAAGGCCTCGAGGGCGCGCTCGCCGAATTGCTCAAAAGGCCCTTCGAGATCCAAGGCACGCTGCGCCGATATCGCTTCCCCGACAGTCGCGCCCGCCAACTGGCCGCGACGGCAATGAAGGTTCGTTGCCATGCCGACGGGCTCGCAGGCCTGCTCGCTGGATTTGACGAGATAGAGAGCGCGCGAGATTGGTTCGTCACGCACGCGCCGGGGCTGGGTCCAAAGCAGGCCAGCATGTTCCTTCGGAATGTAGGCGCCAGCTACGATTTGGCCGTCCTGGACAGGCACGTGATCAACTACATGACAATAGTCGGCCTAACGGCAGATGCCGCCCCGACGCGTCGGATGGTCGACTACCGTCGTGACGAGATTATCCTGCGAGACCATGCGGCCGGCTTCGGCCTTCCGGTCGGGTTCCTCGATTGGGCCGTCTGGATCGTGATGCGCGTCGCGAGTTCTAAAGTGAGCAAGGAGAGGCTGCAGTGAGTGTCGTAACTCTCGTCTCCGGTGGCCTGGATTCTCTGTTAGTTGCCTGCCTAGCCAAAGAGGAAGGTCTAACGCAGTTTCCGCTATTCATCGACTACGGCCAGCGCGCTCTTGCTCAGGAGTACGCGGCTTGCGTCAAGGGCATGGCACGAATGGGGTTGCCGCCGCCCGTGAGTGCTAGCTTGTCCGGCTACGGTCAGCTCATAAGGTCCGGCCTCACCGACCGAGGTCAGCGAGTTTACGAGGACGCTTATACTCCCGGGCGGAACCTGCTGTTTCTCCTCACGGGCGCTGCCTATGCGGCTCAGGTCGGAGCCGACGCAGTCTCGATTGGCTTGCTCCATGAGGACACAAGCCTATTCCCTGACCAGACAAGTGACTTCCTCCGATCCGCGGAGGCGACGCTTGCACTGGCGGTTGCCAAGCCAGTGCGCGTACTGGCGCCGCTTGCAGCGTTTCATAAGCGCGACGTGGTGCAGCTGGCCAAGGAGAAGGGATTGGCTGGTTCCTATTCATGTCATCTTGGCGAGGCCGAGCCGTGCGGCAGATGTATCGCGTGTCGGGAGTTTCTGTTCGAGGAGGCGGGCTGATGGGTGGCAGCGGCGGCGGCGGCGGATACAGCCGTCTCGGAGACGTCAAGGGACTTGAACAGAAAGCCAAAGAGGCGCTGCAAGGCGGCCGCAAAAATGTGTTCCTAAGCTTCTCGATGAAGGACATCGACGAGGTGAACCTCGTGCGCGCTCATGCCAAGAATGAGAACAGCGATATCGAGTTCAACGACCGCTCGGTGCGAGAGCCCTACGACAGCGAGAGAGCAGAATATATCCGTTCGCGACTAAAGGAGCGCATCAACCAGTCCTCGACGACCGTTGTCTACGTGTCAGAGAACACTGCAAAAAGCGATTGGGTAAAGTGGGAGGTGGAGACCAGCTTGAAACTGGGAAAGCGTGTAATCGCCATGTATAAAGGTGACCAGCCGCCCTCGAACACGCCCGCCTGGATGAAAGATCCTAATATCACGAGCGTTGCCTGGAAGAATTTGGCGAAGGAGTTGTCCTGAGCTGGTGACCAACTGCCACATTCGGCAGGGCTGGTCTCCCAAAGCAGACCACTCCAAGGTCGGCTAAGAGTCGAGGCTGTGTAAAAACGCGTGCAGCTGGGCGGGGGCGCAGTTGGCGGCGATGTGCGGGACACCATCTCGTCAGGCCCGCATCGCCTCCATCAGCGGCTTCGTTCCCAGCACCGCCATCACCCGCTTGATGTTGTAGGCCAGGATGTGGAGGCTGATCTCGGTCTTCACGTTGGGCAACCGCTTCATCAGGAAGTGGGTGTGGCCCATCCAGGCCTTGATCGTGCCGAACGGGTGTTCAACCAGCCGTCGTCGGGTGCGCATGGCGCGCGGGGCCAGGTCCATCCGGGCCTGCAGCGCATCGATCACCGCCTCATGCTCCCAGCGGGTGACCCGACGCTCGATGCTGGGGGTGCACTGCGGCTTCAGGCGGCAGCCGGTGCAACTGGCCCGGTCCCAGTAGCGGTGCAGGGTCATGCCCTTCTCGACGGTCGTCATGTGGCGCGGCAGCAGCGCGCCGGCCGGGCAGCGATAGACGTCCTGATCGGGCAGATAGACGAAGTCCTGCTTGCCGAAGCGACCCACCGCCTTGGCGCCTGAGGTCAGGGGCTTGGGCACGAAGGGCGTCACGCCCATGGTTTCGCAGGCGAGGATCTCCTCTCCGGAGAAGTAGCCGCGGTCGGCCAGCACATCGAGCGCCTCCACGCCCATAGCGTCCCTGGCCTTGCTCGCCATCGAGGCCAGTTGCTCCCTGTCTGAGCCGGTCATAACCACCTCGTGGGCGACGATCAGGTGATGCTCGCCTTCGACGGCGGACTGGACGTTGTAGCCGACGATGCCGCTGCCCCGGCCCGACGTCGCCATGGAGCGGGCGTCGGGGTCGGTCAGGGAGACCTGGCCGTCAGGCGACGCCTCAACCTCCGCCTCCATGGTCTTCAGCATCGCCATCTGTGCGCGGAGCCGATCGATCTTCTCGACCAGTCGCCCGGACCGCGCCTCGGCCGCCTCGCCCTCGTGGCGATCGGCCGTGTCGAGGTCCTGCAGATAGCCGGCGATGTGCTCGGCAACCTGTTCGATCCGCCGCTTCACCTTGTAGGCGGTGAAGTTGCGGTCGCGGGTGTTCACCGCCTTGAACTTGGAGCCATCGATGGCGACCAGGGCCGCGCCGAACAGGCCAAGCTGGCGGCAGAGCACAACGAACTGGGCGCACGCCGCCTGGATCGCCGAACCGTTCTCGCGGCGGAAGTCGGCGATGGTCTTGTGGTCCGGCGCCAGCCGTCCCGTCAGCCACATCAGCTCGACGTTGCGCTGCGCCTCCCGCTCCAGCCGCCGGCTCGACTGCACCTTGTTCAGATAGCCGTAGACGTAGAGCTTCAGCAGCATGGCCGGGTGATAGGCCGGCCGGCCCGTCGCCGCCGGCGTCATACCCTCAAAGCCCAGGCTCTTCAGATCCAGCTCGTCGACGAACACATCGACCACCCGAACTGGATTATCCTCGGTCACATAGTCGTCGAGACATTCGGGAAGCAGCGTGGGCTGTTGGCGGTCTGCACCCTGAACGAAGCGGCTCATGACCCACCTCCTGCTGACCCCAGAAGGCTACCCTGATTTGCTCGATCCAGCCGCGTTTTCACACAGCCTCGGTCGAAAGCGGAAAGTCACATCGGGAAGGGAAGTAGACCTCCCGCACGCCATGG
>DAORNX010000084.1:6950-7985 GCA_035441225.1 Caulobacter sp. | reverse complement strand
CGTTGGCGATCGTGTAGGTCTTGCCCGAGCCGGTGACGCCGAGCAGGGTCTGGTGGGCCAGCCCGGCCTCGAATCCCGCGGTCAGCCGTTCGATCGCGGCCGGCTGGTCACCGGGCCGATCGACCCGCGCGAGGTCCGCGCGCTCGCCGAAGCCGGGGTGGCGGTCGAGGTCCTGCTCGCCGCGCCCGACGCATGACCGGCCTGACGCCGGCCGACCTGGCCGCCATCGGCCTGTCGCTCAAGGTCGCGGCGACGGCCATGCTGCTGTCCCTGCCGGTGGCCTTCTCGGTCGCCCTGCTGCTGGCCCGCAGCCGGTTTCCTGGCCGATCGCTGCTGGACGCGGCGGTGCACCTGCCTCTGGTGCTGCCGCCCGTGGCCACCGGCTATGTCCTGCTGATCCTGCTCGGGCGCAACGGACCGCTGGGGCGGCCGCTGGCGGAGATCGGGGTGGTGTTCGCCTTCGACTGGACCGGCGCGGCGCTGGCCGCGGCGGTGATGGCCTTTCCGCTGATGGTCCGCGCCATCCGGCTGGCGATCGAGGCGATTGACCCGGAGGTCGAGGAGGTCGCCCGGACCCTCGGCGCCCGGCCCCTGCTCCGCCTGCTGAGGGTCACCCTCCCGCTGGCCGCGCCCGGCCTGATCGCGGGAGCGGTGCTGGGCTTCGCCAAGGCGCTCGGCGAGTTCGGCGCGACCATCACCTTCGCCGCGGCGATCCCGGGAGCCACCCTGACGCTGCCGACGGCCATCTACCAGGCGGTGCAGCAGCCGGGGAGCGAGGGCCGGGCCCTGACGCTCTGCGCCGTGGCGACGGTGATCGCCGTGGCCGCGGTGATCGCCGCCAACGCCTTCGGCCGGGCCGTCGAGCGGCCGACGGGGCGGGGCTAGGCGTCCAGGTCCCGGCCGCGGGTCTCCGGCCACAGGAGGAGGGTCGCGACCACGCTGATCAGGGTGAAGACGAAGGGGTACCAGAGGCCGGCGTAGATATCGCCGGTGGCGGTGACGATGGCGAAGGCGGTGAACGGCACGAAGCCGCCG
>DAORNX010000084.1:0-6891 GCA_035441225.1 Caulobacter sp. | reverse complement strand
GGAACAGCTCGACCAGAGCCGACGCCTGGGGCCCGTAAAGGGCGGTGGCCGCCACCACGAAGACCATGATCACCCCGAACAGGGCCGGCAGGTTCATCCGCCCGCGCTCCGCCCCGGCCGGATAGCCCGCCGCGCCGAGCGCCGCCTTGAGGCGGGTTTCGAAGTCGGCCTTGGCCGCCTTGAGCGCCGCCTTGTCCAGGCCGGCGCCCTCGACCGAGGCGACCTCGACCGCGCCGACCCTGACCGTGGCCGGGGTTCCCGCCGGCGCCGGCGTGTTGACGTAGGACACCCCGGCGTTGGCCAGGGCGCTCTTGGCGATGTCGCAGGAGGTGGTGAACACCGCCTTGCCGACGGGGTCGAACTGCAGGCTGCAGGCGGCCGGGTCGGCGACCACCGAGACCGGCGTGCGCTGCTCGGCCTCGGCGAGGGCCGGGTTGGCGTAGCGCGCCATCTGGTGGAAGGCCGGGAAGAAGGCGACCAGGGCCAGGGTCATGCCGAACCACAGCACCCACTTGCGCCCGACCTTGTCGGACAGCCAGCCGAAGAACACATAGAGCGGCGCGCTGAGGGCCGTGGCGCCCATCACCAGCAGGTTGACGGTGCGCGGCTCGACCTTGAGGAACCGCTCGAGGAACACCGGCAGGTAGAAGAAGGCAGTGTACCAGACGGCGCCCTGGGCGAACATCAGCGCCACCAGCGCCAGCAGCACCAGCTTGAGGTTTTTCCACTGGCCGAAGGCCTCGCGGAACGGATGCTTCGACTCCTCGCCGGCGTCCTTGAGCTTCTGGAATGACGGGCTTTCCGACAGCTTCAGCCGCATCCAGATCGACACCCCGAGCAGACCGACCGACACGAGGAACGGGATGCGCCAGCCCCAGGCCAGGAACGCCTCCTCGCCCAGCGCCGTGCGGGCCGCCAGGATCACCAGCAAGGCTCCGAGCAGGCCGAAGGCGGCCGACGTCTGGATCCAGCCGGTCATCGCCCCGCGTCTGCCCGGCGGCGCGTGTTCGGCGACGTAGATCGCCGCCCCGCCGTACTCCCCGCCCAGCGCCGTGCCCTGGATGATCCGCATCAGGATCAGCAGCATCGGCGCGAGCGGTCCGGCGGTGGCGTAGGTCGGCAGGAGCCCGATGGCGAAGGTCGCGCCGCCCATCAGGATGACGGTGATCAGGAAGGCGCCCTTGCGGCCGGCCTTGTCGCCGATGCGGCCGAAGATCAACGCCCCGAGCGGCCGGAAGAAGAAGCCGGCCCCGAACAGGCCCAGGGCCGCCAGCACGCCTGCGGTGTCGCCGAGCTCGGCGAAGAAGTTCTTGCCGATGACCGAGGCCAGGGTGCCGAAGACGAAGAAGTCATACCACTCGAAGGCCGTACCCGCGGACGAGGCCATGACCACCGTTCGCATCGAGGCGGGCGCATCCTGCCGCGCCGCTGTCGCCGTCGTCATCCTGCAGTTCCCCCAGACGTCACGGCGCAAGGTCTAGCAGAACCGCGCGGCGGCGGAAGATGTTCAGGCCACCCGGCTTTCCGCGGGGGCCGCGTCGGTGGGGTCTTCGGCGAGGCGGGAGATCTCGGCCAGCAGGGCGGCGGGAGAGATCGGCTTGCCGACCACGCCGTCCATGCCGGCGGCGAGATAGGTGTCGCGCTGGTGCGACAGGACATTGGCGGTCAGGGCGATGATCGGCGTCATGGCCGAGGGTCCGGCCTGGGCGCGAATCCGTCGGCAGGCCTCCAGCCCGTCCATGTCGGGCATCTGGATGTCCATCAGGATCAGGTCGAACACCCCCGCGGCGGCGGCGGCGACGCCCGAGGCCCCGTCCTCCGCCGTCTGGGCCGAGGCGCCGAGGCTCTCGAGCATCCTGACCGCGATCATCCGGTTGGTGGCGTTGTCCTCGACCACCAGCAGCCGCAGGCCTTCCAGCGGCGATCCGGCCGGATCGGCGACCGGACCGGCGGCCTCGGCCTCCGGGGCGGCGATCTCGATACGGAAGGTGGAGCCGAGGCCGGGCGTCGACTGGAAGGACACCTGGCCACCCATCATCTCGGCCAGCCGGCGGGTGATCGTCAGACCCAGGCCCGAGCCGCCGAACCGGCGGGTGGTCGAGGCGTCGGCCTGGTGGAACCGCTCGAACAGGCGCCCCTGGGCTTCCCGCGAGATGCCGATGCCGGTGTCCTGGACGGCGAAGGCCAGGCGATCGGGGGCAGGGCGGGCGCAGCGCAGAGTCACCCCGCCCTTCAGGGTGAACTTCACCGCATTGCCGAGCAGGTTGAACAGGCATTGCCGCAGCCGCACCGGATCGGATCGGACCCAGCCCAGGTCCATGTCGCCCTCGAGGACCAGGGTCAGGCCCTTGGCCGTCGCCTGTGGCTCCAGCAGCCGGAACACGCTGCGGGCCAGTTCGCCGGCGTCGACCGGTTCATCGTTCAGCTCGAGCCGACCGGCCTCGATGCGCTCGAAATCGATCACGTCGTCCAGCAGGGTCGAGAGCATCTCGCCGCAGCTGAGCGCCTCGTCGAGCAGCCGCCGGCCGGCCTCGCTGACCTCCTCGCCCTTGAGCAGATGCAGCACGCCCAGCACGCCGTTCATCGGCGTGCGGATTTCGTGGCTCATGTTGGCGAGGAAGCTGGCCTTGGCCTCGGCGGCGGCCTCGGCGGCCCGCTGGGCCTCGACCAGCGCCAGCTCCTGGCGCTTGCGGGCGTCGATGTCGAGCACCAGGCCCACGCCCTTGCGGGTCGGCCGGTCGAGTCGATAGAAGGCCCGCACCCAGCGCTCCTGCCCGTCGGGCAGGAGGATGCGGAATTCCATCGAGATATTCTCTTCGCCCCGCGCCCAGCGACGGTTGGTCTCGAACACCAGGCCGCGGTCGTCGCGATGCACGAAGGACCACACCGGGGCGGCGATCTCGTCGTAGGTCATCGGACGGCCGACCAGCCGGAAGAACTGCTCGCTGGCCCAGAAGCCCTTGCCCGCGTGGTCGATCTCGAAGGCGCCGGCGTCGGCGGCGCCGAGCGCGAGCTCCTGGCGCCAGGCGTCCATCCGCGCCTGCTCCATCAGGGCCTGGACCCGCCGC
This sequence comes from Caulobacter sp., assembly GCA_035441225.1. Classification (GTDB taxonomy): domain Bacteria; phylum Pseudomonadota; class Alphaproteobacteria; order Caulobacterales; family Caulobacteraceae; genus Caulobacter. Next base: position 3,823 of record DAORNX010000084.1, on the reverse strand, counting down.
TCGCCCTCGCGGGCCGCGTCGCGGGCCTCGGCCAGCTCGCTGACGTCCTGGGAAATGCCCTTCAGGGCGTAGACCTTGCCGCGCCGCTCGGTGCGGAAGGTCGCGCGCATGGTCAGCCAGCGCCCGTCGCGGGTCAGGAAACGATGTTCGATCGTCGCGCCCTGGCCGGTCGTCACCCCGCGGGCGAAGACGGCGTTGACCATCTCCTTCTGGACCGGATCGACGATGGCGTGGAACTTGGCGGTGGTGTCGATGTCGGCCTGGTCCCAGCCGCAGAGGGCCAGGATGTCCTCGGACCATTCGATGCGGTCGCCGTGCGGCTCGTAGCTCCAGGTTCCGATGCCGGCGGCCTCGGAGAGCATCGATCGGGTCTTGCGGGCCGCCTCCAGCTCCTCCTTCTGCAGCACCATCTCGGTGATGTCGTGCAGCGTGCCGACCATGTCGTCGTTGGGGTCGAGCCGCGAGCGGCCCTGGATCCACATCCACTCGCCGTTCTTGCGGCGGATCCTCAGCTGGTTGACGGTCTGGCCGTCGCGCTTCATGCGCCGGCGCGAGTCGCGCGCCTCCTCGTAGCTGTCCTCGTGCAGGAATTCGAAGATGGTCCTGCCGACCAGATCCTCGCGCCGCCAGCCGGTGACCCGCTCCCAGGCGTCGTTGATCTCGGTGAACACGCCCTCGCGATTGACGACCGCGAACATGTCCAGGGCGTTGTCGAAGAACCATCGCGCGGCGGCGGTTTCAGCGCGGCGCAGCCTGGTCGATCGATTTCCGGTCTTGCCGCCGGCCATGCCTTGATTCCGCCCGTTACGGTCCGACCATTGGCCGCGACCCGTAAACGTTAGGTTCTCAAGGCTCGGCCCACATGCGCAGCAGGTTGTGGTAGGCGCCGGTCAGCGAGACGATCGAGGGATCGCCCTGGCCCAGGGTCGTGCCGGCGCGCTGGATAGCCATGTCCATGTCGAACAGCAGGGCCCGCCGGGCGTCGTCGCGCACCAGGCTCTGGATCCAGAAGAACGACGACACCCGTGCGCCGCGGGTGATCGCCTCGACCCGATGCAGGCTGGAGGCCGGATAGAGGATCAGGTCGCCCGCCGCGAGCTTGACCTGGTGGACGCCATAGGTGTCGTCGACTGTCAGCTCGCCCCCGTCGTAGTCTTCGGCCTCGGTCAGGAACAGGGTCGCCGACAGGTCGGTGCGCACCTGCGCGCCGTCCAGCCGGTTGCGACGGATGGAATTGTCGATGTGGTCGCCGAACCCGTCGCCGACGCCGTAGCGGTTGAACAGCGGCGGGTAGATACGCGCGGGCAGGGCCGCGGCGATGAACAGCGGATTGCGCTCCAGCGCCGCCAGGATGGTCGCGCCGGCCTCGCGCGCGGCCGGCGAGCCTTCGGCCAGCTGCCGGTTCTGCTTGGCCAGCGCGGACTGGAAGCCGGCGGTAACATTGCCGTCGATCCACTCGGCCCGGTCGATCAGGGCGCGCAGCCGTCCGACCTCCTCCCGGGTCAGCACGCCGGGAATCTGCAGCATCATGGCGGGTCGTCCTCGGCCGGCTGGCCCCTAGAAGCGGTAGTTGAGCGTCACCTGGGCCGACCGGGCGTCGCCCGGCGTGGCCCAGCCGAAGCCGGAATTGGACCGGACGCGGGTATAGTATTCCTCGTCGGTCAGGTTCTTCACGTTGAGCTGGACGCTGACGCCGTCGTTCACCGTCCAGGTCACAGCCGCATTGTGCAGCCAGTAGGCGTCGGAGAACAGCAGGGGGGCGGCCGCATTGGCGCGGGTGAAGGCGTAGTCGCCGGCGTAGGTCGCGCCGTAGCCGACCATGACCGTGTCGGTGACCATGAAGGTGGTCCACAGGTTGAACGCATGTTCCGGCGTCATCGGGATCGGGTCGCCGCGGGTGTAGTCGACATCGTTGGGCGGCAGGGCGGTCGAGGCGATGTTCTGCAGGATCTCGCTGTCCAGCCAGGTGTAGTTGGCCAGGATGGTCCAGCGGTCGGTCAGCTGACCGGCCACGCCGAAGGTCGCGCCCCGGACGCGCGATGCGCCGTCGAGCTGCTGCACCGGGATCGACGGGTCGTTTGAGTTCAGGCGGATGTTGCTCCGCTCGTTCTGGAACAGGGCGGCGGTCAGCGACAGGCGTCCGTCCAGGGCGTCCCATTTGGCGCCGACCTCCAGCACCTCGCCGTCCTCGGGGTCGACATTGCAGTTCTGGTTGGCGCCGGTGGTCGAACAGCCGCCGTTGACCGTCGCCTGGGAAGGCGTGCGGGTATTGCCCAGGGCGATGTAGAGGCTGGCGTTCGGCGCGGGCTTGTAGACCAGCCCGACCCGCCAGGAGACCAGCGTCTCCTCGTTCTTCGCGACGGTGGTCGCGCCGGCGATCCGCGTCGGCGGCGTTCCGACGGCCCAGGTGTAGGGGGTGGACACGAACTCGCCCGTGTTGCGCTCGACCCGCAGGCCGCCGTTGAACTGCCAGTGGCTGTTCAGCTCGACCGTATCGAAGACATAGATCGCCTGGTTGGCCAGCTCGCCGTCGCTGATCGCGCTGGTGTGGAAGTTGACCGGGCCGGCGTAGCGATTGTCGGGGTCGGCGATGTCCATGGTCGGCAGGACCACCGCCGAGCCGTCGTCGTTGAAGAACAGCCGGCCGGTGGTCAGGTCATAGGTCTCGTTCGAGAAGGACACGCCCAGCACCAGATTGTGCGACCAGCCGCCGGTGGCGAACTTCATGTTGAAGTCGGTCTGGCTGACCAGCTGGCTGTTGGTGGTGTCGCGCAGGTTCCCGCGCGGGCCGCTCAGGATGTAGACGCCGGGCGTCGCGCAGGCCGCGCCGGTCTGGGCGTTGAAACCGCTGGCCAGGCACCAGGTCCCCTGCGGCGGGTCGACGATGGTCCGCTGGGTGACCTGCTGCCAGCGGGCCGTGCTGGTCACCGACAGGCTCTCGCTGAAGTCGTGCACGATCCGCAGTGTCAGGCTGTCGACGCCGATCTCCTGGGTATCGATGTTGCGGTAGCCATAGTAGCTCGACGGATCGACGCCCGGCAGCGGTCCGTTGAGGAAGGCGTTCGAGGCGTAGGGCACGCCGTACTGCGGGACGTTGTCGTCTTCCTGGTGGAAGCCCGAGAGGGTGACCTGGGTCGGCCCGGTCAGGCCCAGGGTGATCGACGGGGCGATCCCCCAGCGGCTGAACCGCTCGACGTCCCGCCCCGGGGCGTCATTGCCATGGACCATCAGGTTGAGCCGCACGGCCGCGACCTCGCCCAGCACCCGGTTGGCGTCGAGGGTCAGCCGGCCGTAGCCGTCCGTGCCGACGCCCCCCGACAGCAGGCCGCTGTCGGACATGCGCGGCGTCTTGCTGACGAGATTGATCGAGCCGCCGACCGAACCGGCCCCGGCGTAGACCGAGTTGGCCCCGTTGATCACCTCGATCTGCTGCAGATTGAAAGGGTCGGTTCGGCTGTACTGGGCGCTGTCGCGCAGGCCGTCGGTGGTCACGTCGTTGTTGGCCGAATAGCCGCGCAGGTTGATGCTGTCGCCATAGCCGCCGCCGCCCTCGCCGGCCCCGAAGGTGATGCCGGGCACCGTTTGCAGGATGTCGCGCAGGGTCAGCAGGTTCTGGTCGCGCACGGTCCGTTCGGAGACCACCGTCACGGTCTGCGGCGTATCGACCGGAGCGGCGGTGTACTTCGGGGAGCTCGGGCGGTCGGCCTTTTCGCCATAGACGTCGAGACCCTGCAGGTCGATCGGCGCGGCGTCGGCGTCCGCGGTCAGGACGGCGGCCTCGCCCTCGGCGGCCAGGGCCAGGGCCGGTGACAGCGACAATCCG
>DAORNX010000083.1:0-8021 GCA_035441225.1 Caulobacter sp. | reverse complement strand
CCACCGACGATTCCCAGGCGCTGGCCCGGTCGGTCGTGGATTCACGGCCGGCCGCCTTCGCCCGCCGGGAGCGGGGCATGAGCCGCGGCGACCGGGCGCTGAAGGCCTTCGTGGAAACCCCCGCGCCGGTGCGCTGGTGGCACGTGACCCGCACCAAGACGGCCGAGGGCGAGAGCTACACCCAGGGCAGCGGCGTGCGTGTCCGCTCGGCCAGCCGGTTGCGGGCGACCACCCGCGACGACTTCGACCACGTGATCATCCTGGTCGATGTGCGACGGATCGGCGTGATCCGCTTCGAGGCCCTGGCCGACTACATCACCATGATCGGTCTGGCGCAGATCGAACCTGACATCGACCTGGGCAAGACCCAGTCGATCCTGGGGCTATTCGCCGCCCGGGACCGGGGCGCCGAACCGGCCGACGGCCTGACCGAATGGGACGCCGCCTATCTGCTGGGCCTCTATGGCGCCAACCGCGACGTCGTCCGCGGCAGCCGCCAGGAACGCGAGATCGCCCAGGACATGCTGCGCCGGCTCGGCCCCAAGGCCGCGAGCGCCCCCGCGCCGCCCGCCGGCCCCTGAACGCCACGATCCCGTCCGACTTGCGCCGCAGCGTCGGGTCGCGCCCACTTGCATCCTCTTAACCTCCGCCCGATATCCGGGGGGAGGCGATGGCGCGGCATGATTCGCGACGGGCCAGTGCATAGAGGAAGGCGCCCATGAGCGATTACTACCGGACCATTTCGTCGTCGGACCCTGTCCAGACCGCCCTCAATCTCGTGCCCATGGTGGTCGAACAGACCAGCCGCGGCGAGCGGGCGTTCGACATCTTCTCGCGGCTGCTGAAGGAGCGGATCATCTTCCTCACCGGTCCGGTCGAGGACGGCATGAGCGCCCTGATCTGCAGCCAGCTGCTGTTCCTGGAGTCGGAGAACCCGAAGAAGGAGATCAGCATGTACATCAACTCGCCGGGCGGCGTGGTGACCAGCGGCCTGGCGATCTATGACACCATGCAATACATCAAGAGCCCGGTGTCGACGGTCTGCATGGGCATGGCCGCCTCGATGGGCAGCCTGCTGCTGTGCGCCGGCGCCGCCGGCCAGCGCATCGCCCTGCCCAACGCCCGCATCATGGTCCACCAGCCCTCCGGCGGCTTCCGCGGCCAGGCCAGCGACATCATGCGCCACGCCGAGGACATCCTGGCGACCAAGAAGCGCCTCAACGAGATCTATGTGAAGCACACCGGCCGCACCTATGACGAGGTCGAGACGACCCTCGACCGCGACCACTTCATGAGCGCCGAGGACGCCAAGGCCTGGGGCATCGTCGACCACGTCTACGAAAGCCGCGAGGCGGCCGAGGGCGCGGCGGGCGAAAAGTCCTAGGACATTCGGTCCCGAACAGAGAAGGCCCGGCTCGCGCCGGGCCTTTTTTGTATCCGCTACGCGGTGAGTTTGACGGTGACCAAGGCGACGAAGGCGCCTTGCTCCGCCTCGGTCTCCACCCGGAAGCGCTCGAAGTCCGGCCCGGCCGGCCGCACGTCGGCGAACAGGCCGGCGGAGTCCTCGTGGAAGTGCAGGAAGGCCCGTCCGCCGCGGTAGAACACGCCGCGGGTCTTCTCCTTCAGGCCGGGCAGGGCGCGGATAGCCGCCAGCAGCGGTTCAAGCTGATCGAGGGCGGCGGGGCCGGCGTGTTTCATGGCGCGATCTCCGGACCGGCAGCATGGCAGCACTCATGCCGCAGGCTGTCAGCAGGAAATCAGGGCCGGCCCTTGAACACCCGATAGCCCTTTTCGTCGGCGATCCGCAGCATCTCGCGATCACCGGACGTGTCGCCATAGGCGGCGGTCAGATGGACGTCCTCGCCGTAGGCCTCGCGCAGGCGGCGGACCTTCTCGGGGCCGCGGCAATTCGGGCCGGCCAGGATGCCGATCACGCGGTCATCCCTGTCGAACGCGATGGCGCTGGCGATCAGCCGGTCGCAGCCCAGGCCCCGGGCGAACGGCGCCACGATCAGGTCGGGCGAGGCGCTGACGATGATGGTGCGCGCGCCGTTGGCCCGCCAGCGACGCCAGGTCATCAGGGCGTCGGGACGAAACAGGCGCGGCGCGGCCAGCTCGGCGAAGGTGCGGGCCTGGGCCTCGAGCTTCTCCCGCGGCGTTCCCTTGAGAAATTCGCGGATGGCCGCGGACTTCATGCGGCCGCGGTTGCGATGGAACAGGTAGCCGATCGCGGCAGGCGTCAGTCGCAGGCAGCCGAAGGCCCAGCGCAACGGCCCCGCGCGCCATTTCAGGAAGGCGGTGAAGCTGTCCTCGACCGTCAGGGTGCCGTCGAAGTCGAAGGCCACCAGGGCCGGCGCCTCGAGCGGGTCAGGCATCACTGGCCGGGAGGCGCTGAGCCCCTGCGCCAGTAGCGATCTGCGTCCCATGTTTCCCCAACCCCGGCCTTCTCGAGGGCCGTTTCGATCACGATTCCGGGACATGTCACACCGGCGTCACATCGTCCCGCCCGTCGGCGGGAGGTCGGCGGCGCTCGATCGCTTGTCCCACAGCGGGTCAATTCCCATCTGTTGCCGAGAGCGAGACTGCAATCGACGTGCCGACGCGGGGGCGTTTCCGAACGCCCTGTGGCGTCAGGGCGCTTGTCCCCGAACGCCGGATCGGGGATTGTCAAGGATTGGAAAACCCGCGGCGCGTATCCTGCATGTTCAGAGGCAGGACGAGCCACATAGGGGTGGGCGGCGCCGGGCTTGGGCCTTCGTCGTCAGAGCGTGAGAAGAGCAATGACAAAGGCCGCCAGCGGCGACTCGAAGAGCACCCTCTACTGTTCTTTCTGCGGAAAGAGCCAGCATGAGGTGCGCAAGCTGATCGCCGGCCCGACCGTGTTCATCTGTGATGAATGCGTCGAGCTTTGCATGGATATCATCCGCGAAGAGCACAAGATCGCCTTCGTGAAATCCAAGGACGGCGTTCCGACTCCCAAGGAAATCCGGGAGGTCCTGGACGATTACGTCATCGGGCAGGATCACGCCAAGAAAGTCCTCTCCGTCGCGGTGCACAACCACTACAAGCGCCTGAACCACGCCCAGAAGAACAACGACGTCGAACTGGCCAAGTCGAACATCATGCTCGTGGGCCCGACGGGCTCGGGCAAGACGCTGCTGGCCCAGACCCTGGCGCGAATCATCGATGTGCCGTTCACGATGGCCGACGCCACGACGCTGACCGAAGCCGGCTATGTCGGCGAGGACGTCGAGAACATCGTGCTCAAGCTGCTGCAGTCGGCGGACTACAACGTCGAGCGGGCCCAGCGCGGCATCGTCTACATCGACGAAATCGACAAGATCAGCCGCAAGTCGGACAATCCCTCGATCACCCGCGACGTGTCGGGCGAGGGCGTTCAGCAGGCGCTGCTGAAGATCATGGAGGGCACGGTCGCCTCCGTGCCGCCGCAGGGCGGGCGCAAGCATCCGCAGCAGGAGTTCCTGCAGGTCGACACGACCAACATCCTGTTCATCGTCGGCGGCGCCTTCGCTGGACTGGAGAAGATCATTTCCGGCCGCGGAGCGGGCACCTCGATCGGCTTCGGCGCCAAGGTGGCCGATCCGGACGAGCGCCGGACCGGCGAAATCCTGCGCCAGGTCGAGCCGGAGGACATGCTGCGCTTCGGCCTGATCCCCGAGTTCATCGGCCGTCTGCCGGTCATCGCGACCCTGGAGGACCTCGACGAGGAAGCCCTGGTCAAGATCCTCACCGAGCCGAAGAACGCCCTGATCAAGCAGTACGCCCGCCTGTTCGAGATGGAGAACGTCGGCCTCAAGTTCACCGACGACGCCCTCTCGGCCGTGGCCCGCAAGGCGATCGCCCGCAAGACCGGGGCGCGTGGACTGCGCTCGATCATGGAAGCGATCCTGCTGGAGACGATGTTCGAACTGCCCAGCTACGACGGCGTCGAGGAGGTGGTGGTCAACGGCGAGGTCGTCGAGGGCCGCGCCCAGCCGCTGGTGATCTACGCCGAGAAGAAGGCCGGCGGCGCGAGCGCGTGATCTTGAAGGGACATGGACCGCAGGCCTGTGTCCCCGATCGGTGCGAATGATGGACGGGCGCGGAGCGATCCGCGCCCGTTGTCTTGGCGGCCTATCCATGGAAGCCGGCCCGGCCTGGGCATGCCTGCGAATCCCTGATGTCCGGGAACAGCATGCTGCGCCCTTTCGCCGATAACCTGTGGATCGCCGATGGCCCCGTCGCCGATGTGGCCGGGTTCCGCTATCCGACGCGAATGGCGGTCATGCGGCTGGCCGGGGGCGGGCTGTTCGTCTGGTCGCCGACGGCGCTTGATGACGCCCTCAAGGCCGAGATCGACGCGCTCGGGCCGGTTCGTCATGTGGTCGCGCCGAACGCCCTGCATCACCTGCATATCGACAGCTGGCGGCAGGCCTGTCTGGAGGCACGGTTCACCGCGCCGCCCGGCCTGCGCGGGAAGCGGCCGGACCTGCGGTTCGACGACGATCTGGCCGACGGCTCGGTTCATGTCTGGTCGGCGGACATCGACCATGTCCTGGTCCACGGCAACCTGATCACCACCGAGGTGGTGTTTTTCCACCGCGCGAGCCGCACGGTGCTGATCACCGACCTGATCCAGCAGTTCAGCCCGGGCTGGTTCACGGGCTGGCGCGGGATCGTCGCCCGGCTGGACCTGATGACCGGGCCGCGGCCGGAAGTCCCACGCAAGTTCCGCAACACCTTCATCGACCGACGGGCGGCGCGCGAGGCCATCCGGCGCGTTCTGGCCTGGCCCGCCGAGCGGGTGCTGATGGCCCACGCGCCGCCCGTGGAGTCGAATGGCCAGGCTTTCCTCCGCATGACGTTTGAATGGTTGGGAGTGGATTCATGATGCGGCTCCGACTGATCCTGGCCCTGGTCCTCGCGCCGCTGGCCAGCCCCGCGATGGCGGCGAAGCCGGCCACGGAGTACGCCGGCGCCGACGGCGGCTACCTGGCCTACGCCGTTGGCGACATCGCCCTGGGCATGCACTTCAGTTTCCCCTACCGCCGCGTGGCGCTTCCGGACGGCGCGCCGGTCAGTGACTGGAAGGGCGAGATTGCCCCGCGCCTTGGCGGCGCCATCTACCTCAAGGTCAAGAACCCCGACTTCGAGGGCCGCGAGACCGGCCATGTCGTCGTCCGCCGCCTGCCGCCGGGCGAGTACCTGATCGAGAACTTCGCCTTCTATGGCTCCAGCCCCACGGGATCGGCCTATGCGTGGTCGTCGGCGAAGCCGTTCGCGATCCGCTTCCGCATCGAGCCCGGGAAGGCGACCTACATCGGCAGCTTCATGCGGGCGCCGTCGCCCGGACCGGGTGTCGTCCCGGGCATTGGTCCAGCCGGTTTCTTCGTCATCGCCGACCGATCGGCGCGTGACCTGCCGATCGCCAGGCCGCGGCTGCCCGGCGCCTGCGAGGTCGTCTCCCAGGTCACGAACGTCGATGCCTTCGGCAGCGCGATATTGCGCAGCCGCGAGCCGGACTGACGGCGCCGTCTGCATCGAAACGACACAGCTTGCCGCCATGGCCCTGCACGCGCGCGATGCGATACAGGGGGCTCAAGGGGAGAAATGTCGCCATGCCTGTCATCGGTTCTGAACGTCTCGCGGCTCGCTGGCGGATCGCGGTCTGGGGCGGGGCGGCGCTGCTCCTCTTCCTGCCGCTGGTCGCCATGCAGTTCACCACCGAGGTAGCCTGGACCGGTTCCGACTTCCTGGTCTTCGGCGTCATGCTGACGATCCTCTGCGGCGGCGTCGAGCTGGCCGTCCGGATGTCGCGGCGCCGCGCCTATCGCGCGGCGTCCGGCATCGCCCTTGTCGCCGGCTTCCTGCTCGTCTGGATGAACCTCGCCGTGGGCATCATCGGCAGCGAGGAGAACCCGCTCAACCTGATGTACGGCGGGGTGCTCGTCGTCGGCCTGCTCGGCGCCCTGCTGGCGCGCTTTCGTCCGGCCGGCATGGTCCGGACCATGGCGGCCATGGCGGCCGCGCAGGTGGTGGTCGCCGCCGTCGCCCAGGCGGCCGGGCATTTCACCTGGGTGCTGACGGCCGTGTTCGTCGCCGCCTGGCTGGCCTCGGCCTGGCTGTACCGCAAGGCGGCCCGGGACCTGGACGCCGCGGTGACCTGACTCATCGCGGAGGCCGGTTGCCCGACTCCCGGCGATGCCCCTAACTGGGCCGATCGCGCCTCAACAGGAGTCCGCATGACCAGCCGCCGCACCGTCCTGGCCGGCCTGACGGTCGCTTCGCTCGCCGGACCGGCGCTGGCCGGCAAGCCGTTCACGCCCCTGTTCAACGGCGCGGATCTGGACGGCTGGACGCCTCTCGGCGACGCCAACTGGACGGTCGAGGGCGGGGTCTTGTCCGCCGACAGGGGGGCGATGAGCTTCCTGGTGTCGCGCGACAGTTTCCGCGACTTCGACCTGCGCGCCGAACTGTGGGTCAGCGCCGACGCGAACTCGGGCGTGTTCATCCGCTGCAGCGACCGCGCGGTGATCACCCCGGCGACGGCCTACGAAGTCAATGTGTTCGACGCCCGGCCCGACCCGACCTACGGCACCGGCGCCATCGTCGATGTCGCGCCGGTCTCGCCGATGCAGAAGGCCGGCGGCCGCTGGAACCTGATGGAGGTTCGCGCCCGGGGCGACCGGTTGTGGGTCGTCTTCAACGGCGTGAAGACCGTTGACGGGGTCCGGAACGCCGCCCATTCGGAAGGGCCGATCGCCCTGCAGTACGGATCGGGTGTGGTGAAGGTCAGGGCGGTCGAGGTCCGGGCGGTCTGACGGGAGATCCGCGCCGGGCGCCTGTCTCCGCGCCTACGCCGCCTCCAGCGCGCAGCCGGCGAGGGTGATGCGGTGCATCAGCCGGTAGTGGCCGTGGTAGTCGTTCTTGGCGAAATGCCAGGTCGCGCGGTTGTCCCAGATGGCCACCGTGCCGGGCTCCCAGACCAGGGTGTGGACGCGGCTCGTGTCCATCGCGTGGGCGTAGAGCTTCATCAGCAACGGCATGCTCTCCTCGCGGGTCATGCCCTCGAAGCGGAGGGTGAAGGTGGGGTTCACATACAGCACCGGCTTGCCGCTGCCGGGGTGTTTGATGACCACAGGATGGACGGTTTCCGGCGTCTCGACCCCGCCCTTGGCCAGCTCGGGCTGGTCGGTCTGGGCGTATACACCCTTCTCGCCGAACACGTGGTCGGAGCCGTGCACCGCCCGCAGGCCGGCGATCTCGGCCTTGGTCGCGGCATCGAGCGTCTCGTAGGCGGCGTACATGTCGGCGAACAGGGTGTCGCCGCCGCTCGGCGGCAGCTCGCGGGCGACCAGCACCGAGCCCATGGCCGGCGCGATGTCATAGCTGTGGTCGGTGTGCCAGCCGCCACCGATGTTGGTGGTCTGCTCGGTGGTCTTCTCGACCTTGGCGATCACAGGGTATCCAGGCGCGGCCGGGAAGAAGCGATTGACGTCGATCGGGGCGATCCGCTCGGCCAGCGCGATATGTTGTTCGGGGGTCAGGCTCTGGCCACGGAAGATGAGCACGCCGTGGTCGAACAGGGCCTGGCGCAGGCCGTCGACCTCCTTGTCGGTCAGGTCGGCCAGGTCGACGGCCTTCACCTGCGCGCCGCAGCCGGGCAGGGGGTCGATGCGAAGTTGGGTGTCGATCATGGCGCGTCTCCCGGTTTGTCGCCGCCAGTGAGCCACAGGTCTGGCGTCCGGAATGTCACGGGAGTTACACTGGTGACATGAGCGCTGACCCCCTCGATCGCGTCGCGGCCATCCAGTGGTTCGCGCGCCAGCCTGCCGCGCGCCGCGACGCGCTGGTCCGCTCGGGCCGCCTGACGCGCCGGAACGCCGGCGAATGGATGCACGGCGAGGGCGACGAGGAGACCGGGCTGCTGGCCGTGGTCGAGGGCGCGCTCAAGGTCTACGGCCAGGCCCCGGGCGGGCGGGAGGCGCTGATCAGCCTGCTGCCGCCCGGTACGGTGATCG
>DAORNX010000082.1:7801-8032 GCA_035441225.1 Caulobacter sp. | reverse complement strand
TACGCCCTGCTGCAGGTCGTCGACGCCGGACCGGGCCTGCCCCGCGAGGCCCTGCCGAGGCTGACCGAGCGCTTCTACCGGGTCGAGGGCCAGAAGAGCGGCGACCGTTCCGGCACCGGCCTGGGCCTGGCCATCGTCAAGCACATCGTCAACCGCCACCGGGGCGGGCTCTCGGTCGAGAGCGCCGAAGGCCGCGGCGCGACCTTTTCAGTCTGGCTGCCGCTGGCCGCG
>DAORNX010000082.1:2032-7728 GCA_035441225.1 Caulobacter sp. | reverse complement strand
AGGTTCCGGCCAACCCCGCAGATGCGCTTTTCGGACCCGCGATGACCTATCTGATCGCCCTGGCCCTGCTCGCCGCCTTCTCGGCCGGCGTGTACCTGCTCGGCCGGCGCCGCGCGGTGGCCCTGGCCGGCGGCAGGTCCGCCAGCCTGCACTCCCTGCCCGGCTACCACGGCGTCTGGGTGGCGCTGTGGGCCGGGGTTCCCGCGGCCCTGATCGTCATCCTGTTCGCCATCTTCGGCGGACGTCTCGAGGAGGCCGCCCTGCGGGCCGATGTTCCGGCGGCGGTCGCCGGCCTGCCGGCCGAGCGCCAGGAGGTCTTCTGGAGCGACGCCGCCGCGGTCGCCCGGGGTCAGAGCAGCAGCGAGATCGTCTACGAGGGTGAGCTCCGCGCGGCGCTTGACGCCAAGGCCGCCGAGGGCCGCCGGATCAGCGCGGTCGGGCTGGCGGCGGTGCTGGGCCTGTCAGGCGTGCTCGCCCTGTGCGGCTTCCTGCTGGCCTTCCCCCGCCTCTCGAAGGATTTCCGCGCCCGAAACCGGGTCGAGGGCTGGACCAACATCCTGTTGATCGCCTGCTCAACCATCGCGGTGATGACGACCCTGGGCATCCTTCTGTCCCTGGCCTGGGAGAGCTACAGGTTCTTCGAATCGGTGCCGCCGCTCGATTTCCTGCTCGGAACCGCCTGGGATCCGCAGATCGCCATGCGCAGCGACCAGGTCGCCGCCGAGGGGGCGTTCGGCGCCGTGCCGCTGTTCGCCGGCACCTTCCTGATCATGCTGATCGCCATGGCCGTTGCCGCCCCGATCGGCCTCTACTCGGCGATCTATCTGTCCGAGTACGCGGGGCCGGCGACGCGGGCGACCATCAAGCCGCTGCTGGAGATTCTCGCGGGCGTGCCGACGGTGGTCTACGGCTTCTTCGCCGCCCTGACCGTGGGCCCGACCTTCCGCGCCTTCTTCAACTGGATCGGCGGTTTCCTCGTCGGCGGACCGATGGACGGCCTCGGCCAGTATCTGGAAACCGTCCAGAACCAGATGGCCCTGACCGCGGGCGTGGTCATGGGCATCATGCTGATCCCGTTCGTCTCGTCCCTGTCGGACGACATCATCAACGCCGTGCCGCAAACCCTGCGCGACGGCAGTTACGCCATGGGCGCGACCCGGTCGGAGACGGTCAAGCGGGTCATCCTGCCGGCCGCCCTGCCCGGCGTGGTCGGCGCCCTGATGCTGGCGGTCTCGCGCGCCATCGGCGAGACCATGATCGTGACCATGGCCGCCGGCCTTCAGGCCAGGCTGACCGCCAACCCGCTCGACACCGTGACCACCGTCACCGTGCAGATCGTCACCCTGCTGACCGGGGACCAGGAATTCGACAGCCCCAAGACCCTGGCCGCGTTCGGCCTCGGCCTGACCCTTTTCACCGTCACCCTGGCGCTCAACATCTTCGCCCTGGGCATCGTGCGGAAGTACCGCGAACAATATGACTGACGCCGCCGCCTCAAGACGCCTGAAGAAGCGCCACGCCGCCGAGGCCCGGTTCCGGCTCTACGGCCGGCTGGCGATCATCGTGGCGCTGTCGTTCCTCGTCCTGCTGCTGGGCCGCATCGGCCTGCAGGGCTATTCGACCTTCACCACCAACACCGTCTCCCTGCCGGTCTACCTGGACCCGGCGCGGATCGACCGCACCGATCTGGAGGGGTCCAACTACGACTACGTCGTGGCCTTGGCGCTGCTCAAGCGGATGGGCGAGACCGAGGATGACCTGGGGCTGGCGTCCGCGGACGCCATGGCCCTGGTCAGCCGCGACCTGGGCTTCCAGATCCTCGACAAGGTCAAGGCCGATCCGGGCCTGATCGGCAAGACGATCACCGTGACCGGCCCGGTCAAGGCGGACGCGGACCTCTACTACAAGGGTGAGCTGAAACGCTCGACCGACGAGGCCGATCGCAAGCTCAACGATCGCCAGCTGGGCTGGCTCGACCGGCTGAAGGCCGACGGCGCGGTCACCAGCGGCTTCAACGTCAACTTCTTCACCCAGGCCGATTCCACCGAGCCGGAACAGGCCGGCATCCTCGGCGCGGTGATCGGCTCGGCCATGATGCTGCTGGTCACCGCCCTGATCGCGGTGCCGATGGGGGTGATGGCCGCGGTCTGGCTGGAGGAATTCGCGCCGAAGAACCGCTGGACCGACATCATCGAGGTCAACATCAACAACCTCGCGGCCGTTCCGTCGATCGTCTACGGCCTGCTCGGCCTGGCGGTGTTCATCAACGGCTTCGGCGCCCCTCGCGGCGCGCCGATCACGGGCGGCATGGTGCTGGCCCTGATGGCCCTGCCGACCGTGATCATCGCCACCCGCTCTGCGCTCAAGGCCGTGCCGCCCTCCATCCGGGAGGCCGCATGGGGCGTCGGCGCCTCGCGCACCCAGACCGTGTTCCACCACGTCCTGCCCCAGGCCATGCCCGGGGTGATGACCGGCACGATCCTGTCCCTCGCCCACGCCCTGGGCGAGACGGCGCCCCTGCTGATGATCGGCATGATCGCCTTCAACCCCGGCCTGCCCCAGGGCTTCACCAGTTCCGCCAGCGTGCTGCCGGTGCAGGTGTTCATCTGGGAAAACGCCTCCGAACGCGCTTTCCACGAGCGCACCGCCGCAGCCATCATCGTGCTGCTGGTCTTCATGATCGCGATGAACGCGGCCGCGGTGATCCTGCGCCGCCGCTTCGAGCGCAGATGGTAGCCCCCATGACCGCCCAACCGCCTCTCATCCGCACGGCCGCGCCGCACAGCCTCAACGCCGCGCCCGTCAATCCGGCCAAGATCCAGGTGCGGGACGTCAGCGTCCACTACGGCGCCAAACAGGCCCTGTTCGACGTCACGCTCGACATCCCGGGCAAGGCCGTGACGGCCTTCATCGGCCCGTCCGGCTGCGGCAAGTCGACCTTCCTGCGCTGCATCAACCGGATGAACGACACCATCCCCGGCTGCCGCGTGGATGGCCGGATCGAGATGGACGGCGAAGACGTGAATGACAGTCACATCGACCCGGTGGTCCTGCGCGCCAAGGTCGGAATGGTGTTCCAGAAGCCCAACCCGTTCCCCAAGTCGATCTTCGAGAACGTCGCCTACGGCCCGCGCATTCACGGCATCGCCTCCAGCAAGAGCGAGCTGGAAGGCATCGTCGAGGCCTCGCTGAAGAAGGCCGGCCTGTGGAACGAGGTGTCCGACCGCCTGAACGCGCCGGGCACCGGTCTGTCCGGCGGTCAGCAGCAGCGGCTGGTCATCGCCAGGGCCATCGCGGTGAATCCCGAAGTGATCCTGATGGACGAGCCCTGCTCGGCCCTCGACCCGATCGCCACCGCCAAGATCGAGGAGCTGATCGACGACCTGCGGCAGCAGTTCTGCATCGTCATCGTCACGCACTCGATGGCCCAGGCCGCGCGGGTCTCGCAGCGCACGGCCTTCTTCCACATGGGCCGGCTGATCGAGACCGGCTCGACCGAAGAGATCTTCACCAATCCGCGCGAGTCGCGGACCCAGGACTACATCACCGGCCGGATCGGCTGAGGCGCGCCATGAACGAACACATCGTCAGATCCTACGAAGAAGAACTGAACCAGCTGGCCGCGGAGGTGGTCCGCATGGGCGGCCTGGCCGAAGCCCAGGTCAACGACTCGATCCATGCCTTCGCCCGCCGCGACGTCCCCCTGGCCCAGGCGATGATCGGTCGCGACGGCAAGCTGGACGCGATGGAGGCCGACATCGAGCGCGCCGCCATCCGCATGATCGCCCTGCGCCAGCCGATGGCCAACGACCTTCGCCGGACCATGTCGGCGATGAAGATCGCCATGAACCTGGAACGCTGCGGGGACCTGGCCAAGAACATCGGCAAGCGCACCCTGATCCTGGCCGAGGCCGAACCCGCCGGGCCGGTGACCCGTTCGATCGAACGGATGGGCCGGCTGGTCGCCTCGCGACTCAAGGAGGTGATCGACGCCTACACGGCCTCGGAGGTGGACCGCGCGGTAGCCGTCTGGACCCGCGACACCGAGGTCGACGAGCACTACGAAAGCCTGTTCCGCGAACTGTTGACCTACATGATGGGCGATCCGCGCACGATCACCGCCGGCGCCCACCTCCTGTTCGTGGCCAAGAACCTCGAACGGATCGGCGACCACGCCACCAACATCGCCGAGATCGTCCATTTCGAGATCACCGGCCGGGAGATCGTCTCCGAACGGCCCAAGCTGGACACGCTCACGCCATGACGCCCACGGTTCTGGTGGTCGAGGACGAGGACGCCCTAGCCACCCTGCTGCAGTACAATCTCGAGAAGGAAGGCTACCGCGTGGTCCACGCCGGCGACGGGGAGGAGGCGCTGATCCTGGTCCAAGAGGAGCTGCCCGACCTGGTGGTGCTCGACTGGATGCTGCCCAAGGTGTCGGGCATCGAGGTCTGCCGCCGCCTGCGCCAGCGCCCGGAGAGCCGCAACCTGCCGATCCTGATGCTGACCGCCCGTGGCGAGGAGAGCGACCGCGTGCGCGGGCTCGACACCGGGGCCGACGACTATGTCGTCAAGCCGTTCGCCATGAGCGAGCTGACCGCCCGGATCCGCGCGGTGATGCGGCGCATTCGTCCGGGCCTGGCCGACGATCGCGTGACCTGCGGCGACATCGTCATCGACCGCGTCGCCCACCGGGTGAAGCGCGGCGGCCACGAAGTCCACCTGGGCCCGACCGAGTTCCGCCTGCTCGACCATCTGATGCAGCATCCGGGTCGGGTGTTCAGCCGCGAGCAGCTGCTCGACGCGGTCTGGGGCTCGGACGTCTATGTCGAGGCGCGCACGGTCGACGTCCACATCGGCCGCCTGCGCAAGGCGCTCAACGGCAAGGCCGACGCCGACCCGATCCGCACCGTGCGCTCGGCCGGCTATTCGCTGGATCTGGACGGCTGAGGCCCCTCCCCCCTTCAAGGGGAGAGAGGCCTCGCCCGCTTGACCCTGTTCGCCGCACGCGCATAACCCGCCCATGAACATCCTTCTCGTCGGATCGGGCGGCCGTGAACACGCGCTGGCCTGGAAGATCAAACAGTCGCCGCTGCTGACGCGGCTGGTCGCGGCGCCCGGCAACCCGGGCATCGCTGGCCTTTGCGAAATCCGGCCGGTCCCGGCGACCGACGTCGACGGGCTGGTCGCCCTGGCGCGCGAGATGGCCGCCGACCTGGTCGTGGTCGGACCCGAATCGGCGCTTGAGGTCGGCCTGGCCGATCGCCTGGCGCAGGCCGGCATCCCCTGTTTCGGCCCGACCGCCGCGGCGGCGCGGCTGGAGACCTCCAAGGCGTTCAGCAAGGACTTCTGCGCGCGCCACAACCTGCCGACCGCCGCCTATGGCGTGTTCGAGACGACGCAGGACGCGGCCGCCTTTCTCGACGGCCAGTCGCCACCGTTCGTGATCAAGGCCGACGGCCTGGCCGCCGGCAAGGGCGTGGTCATCGCCGCCGACCGGGCCGAGGCTGACGCCGCGGTGGCCGACATGCTGGGCGGCCGGTTCGGCCAGGCCGGCGCGCGCGTGGTCATCGAGGAGTTCATGCCCGGCGAGGAGGTCAGCCTGTTCGCCCTCTGCGACGGCGAGACGGCCGTGCCCTTCGGCTATGCCCAGGACCACAAGCGCGCCTACGACGGCGATCTGGGCCCCAACACCG
>DAORNX010000082.1:0-1937 GCA_035441225.1 Caulobacter sp. | reverse complement strand
GCGGAGGGAACGCCCTATCGCGGAGTGATCTATGCCGGCCTGATGCTGACCCCGGGCGGCCCGCGGCTGGTGGAGTTCAACGCGCGGTTCGGCGACCCGGAGTGCCAGGTGCTGATGCTGCGGCTGGAGTCCGACATCGTCCCCTACCTCGCGGCCGCCGCGGGCGGGACGCTCGCGTCCCTGCCGCCGCCGGCCTGGCGCGACGAGGCGGCGCTGTGCGTCGTCATCGCGGCCGACGGCTATCCCCAGAGCCCGATCGCCGGGGCGATCATCCGGGGCGCCGACGGGCCCGACCGGGACGGCGCGGTGATCTTCCATGCCGGCACGACGCGCGACCCGGACGGGACCCTGCGGGCCGCCGGGGGACGGGTGCTCAATGTCTGCGCCAGGGCGCCCCGTCTCGCCGAAGCCCGCGACCGCGCCTACGCCCGGATCGGCCAGGTAGACTATCCAGGCGGCTTTTTCCGCTCGGACATTGGTTGGCGAGCCCTGAGTACCTGAATCGTCGGCATCCTGCTCAATTTGGGCAATTGAATCGCCCCTACTCCTCTGCGCATATCTGGGGTTGAGATCGTGCGCTTGAGGGGGCGTTGGATGAAATTCAATCTGCTGCGGTTCGTCCGCTGCGTCCTTGGTCGCAGTCACGACTACAAGAACAGCCGCAGCCGGCGCGGCTTCGCCACCTGCCAGAAATGCGGTCATCGCAAGCGATGGCGCTGACGCCAAGGCGTCCTTGCGCCGCCGCCGACAACCCCTAAACTCGCCGCCTCAAACAAGCGTACGAATACGGGGAAACGTTCATGGCCGAGGCCGCCGCCGCGCCGACCGCTCAGGATCTCAACTCCGGCACCAAGCCGGTCGAGGAGCGGCATCGCATCGACGAAGCCCGGCTCGCCGCCTGGCTCGAGGCCAATGTCGAGGGCTATGCCGGCCCCCTCGAGGTCCGCCAGTTCAAGGGCGGCCAGTCCAATCCGACCTACCAGCTCGTCACGCCGACCCGGCGCTACGTCCTGCGTCGCAAGCCGCCGGGCAAGCTGCTGCCGTCGGCGCATGCCGTCGACCGCGAGTTCAAGGTCATCTCCGCGCTCGGCAAGACCGGCTTCCCGGTGGCCCGGGCCTACGCCCTCTGCGAGGACGACGACGTCATCGGCACGATGTTCTACGTGATGGACAACGTCGAGGGCCGGATCCTCTGGGACCTGACCCTTCCGGACTACCAGCCGGCCGAGCGGCGGCCGATTTACGAGGCCAAGGTGGCCACCCTGGCCGCCCTGCACAACACCGACTACGAGGCCATCGGCCTGGGCGATTTCGGCCGTCCGGGCAACTATTTCAGCCGCCAGATCGACCGCTGGATCAAGCAGTACAAGGCATCGGAGACGCAATCGATCGCCTCGATGAACCGGCTGATGGAGTGGCTGCCGGCCACCCCGCCCGAGGATGACAAGACCTCGATCGTTCACGGCGACTATCGGCTGGACAACATGATCCTGCACCCGACCGAACCCAGGGTCGTGGCGGTGCTCGACTGGGAGCTGTCGACGCTGGGCAACCCGATGGCCGACTTCTCCTACCTGCTCATGCACTGGGTGATGCCCGGCGCCGAGCGCGCCTCCCTGTCCGGGATCGGTGACTACAAGGCCTGGGGTATTCCGACGATCGACGAGGTGGTCGAGCAGTACTGCGGGCTGACGGGACGCTCGGGCGTGCCCAACCTCGACTGGTATTTCGCCTACAACCTGTTCCGACTGGCCGGCATCTGCCAGGGGATCGTCGGCCGCGTGCGCGACGGCACCGCCGCCAGCGCCCATGCCGCAACAATGGAGGCCCGCGTGCCCGTACTCGCCGACGCCGCCCTGAGCTTCGCCATCAAGGCGGGCGCCTGATGACCGTCGCCATCAAGCGCGCCGCAGCCCTGGCCGCCGGGGCCCTGCTGG
>DAORNX010000081.1:0-8049 GCA_035441225.1 Caulobacter sp. | reverse complement strand
GTGGCCATGGTGCTGTTCGGCCCGCAGATCGCCGGCCTCTACCTCGGCCACGGCCGGGCCGGCGACGGGGCGGTGGTCGTGCTGGCCACGCAGTTCCTGCTGGTCGCGGCGGCCTTCCAGGTGTTCGACGCCCTGCAGGTGGTCGGCGCCCAGGCGCTGCGCGGCCTGAAGGACGCGCGCATGCCGATGGTCCTGGCCGGGGTCAGCTACTGGCTGGCCGGGGCGCCGGTCTGCATCCTGCTCGGCGTGGGGCTGAAGATGCAGGGCCTGGGCATCTGGATCGGCCTGGCCTTCGGCCTGGCCGTGGCCGCGGCGGCGATGACCTGGCGGTTCTGGAGGATCACGCGGGTCTAGGGGACATGTACCGAAGGTACGTGTCCCCCAATCGGGAGGCCACGGTTTAGGGGACACGTACCGAAGGCGGTACATGTCCCCGCTCGCTGACCGCTACGCCGCGTCGGCCAGCTCGCGGGCCACCTCCGCCGCGATCTCGAAGCTGCGCAGGCGGGCGGCGTGATCGTGGATCTGGCCGGTGAGGATCAGCTCGTCAGCGCCGGTCCGCTCGATGAACTCGGCCAGGCCCTTGCGGACCGTCTCGCGCGAGCCGACCACCGAACAGCGCAGGGCCGAGGCCAGCCGCGCCTTCGCGTCGGCGGGAAGTCGCGCCTCATAGCCCTCCATCGGCGGCGGCAGTCGGCCGGGCATGCCGGTGGCGAGGTTGACGAAAGCCTGCTGCAGCGAGGTGAACAGCAGGCGGGCCTCCTCGTCCGTGTCGGCGGCGAAGACGTTGAGGGCCAGCATGACATAGGGCTTGTCGCGCTGGGCCGAGGGCTCGAACCGCGCGCGGTAGGCGGCCACCGCCGTTTCCATCTCCTGCGGCGCGAAGTGGCTGGCGAAGGCGTAGGGCAGGCCGAGCGCGGCGGCGAGATGGGCCCCGAACTGGCTGGAGCCGAGCATCCAGATCGGCACCTCCAGCCCCTCCCCGGGCGTCGCCACCACCGCCTGGCCGGGCTGGGCCGGCTGGAAGTAGCGCATCAGCTCGACGACATCGGCCGGGAAGCGGTCGACGTCGCCGACCATGGTCCGGCGCAGGGCGCGGGCGGTGATCTGGTCGGTCCCCGGCGCGCGGCCGAGGCCTAGGTCGATGCGCGGACCGTACAGCGCCGCCAGGGTGCCGAACTGCTCGGCGATCTGCAGCGGCGCATGGTTGGGCAGCATGATCCCGCCCGACCCGACGCGGATCGTCGAGGTGCCCTCGGCGACATGGCCGATCAGCACGCTGGTCGCGGCGCTGGCGATGCCGCGCATGTTGTGATGCTCGGCCAGCCAGAACCGGTTGTAGCCCCACCGCTCCGCGTGCTGCGCCAGGTCCCGGCTGTTGTGCAGCGCCTGCTGCACGGTGGAGCCCTGAACGACGGGGGCGAGGTCGAGAACGGAGAGCGGGGTCATGGGGGGCATATGGGGAACCGAGGCCAATGCGGAAGCTTACCTCTCCCTCCTGGGAGAGGGGGACCAGCCGCAGGCTGGTGGAGTGGGATGCGCGGTGGCGGCAGGAGCATTCGAAGCGAGGCGGCTCTGGCGGTGGGTAGTTGGCGACCACCTGAGACTCCCACTCCACCATGCTTCGCATGGTCCCCCTCTCCCAAGAGGGAGAGGTCAGGGATCACGGGATCAACAGCACCCGTCCTACCGCTTGCCGGCTCTCGATGTACGCGTGCGCGGCTGCGGCTTCCGACAGTGGGAACTCCCGGTCGATGACCACCTTGATCTCGCCCTTCGCCGCGTCCTCGATCAGGCCCTGGATCATGTCGTGGGCGCGGTCGGTCATGATCTCGGCGCCGAGGAAGACGCCGCTGAGGGAGCCGTTCTTGCCCATCAGGCTGCCGACGTCGACGACCATCGGCTCGCGGCCGGCCTGGCCGACCATCGACACCCGGCCGCGGTAGCCGAGCGACAGGATCGAGCCCTGCAGGGTCGGGCCGCCGACGCTGTCGACCACCAGGTTCACGCCCTTCTTGTCGGTGATCTTCATCACCGCCTCGGGCACGGCGTCCTTCGTGTAGTTGATCCCGTGGTCCAGCCCATACGCCTTGAGCTTCTCCAGCCGCGCGTCGCTGGAGGCGGTGGCCAGCACCGTCGCCCCTGCCCGCTTGGCCAGCTGGATGGCGGCCAGGCCCACGCCGGAGGCGCCGGCCTGGACCAGCACGGTCTCGCCGGCCTTCAGGCGGCCGAACTCGAACAGGCAGTCGTGGGCCGTGCCGAAGGCCACGGGGATGACAGCGGCGTGGCGCGGATCGAGGCTGTCCGGGATCGGCCAGCAGTTGCGGGCCGGCACGGGGCGGAGCTCGGCGTGGCTGCCAAAGCCGTCGACGGTGGCGACCTTCTGGCCGACCTTGAGATGGGTGACTTCGGACCCGACCTCGACGATCTCGCCGGACGCCTGGTAGCCGACAATGTGCGGCCTGGTGACCAGCGGCCCGCGCCAGCGGTTCAGGGTGTCGCCGCCCTCGATGCTGACCGCCAGCACCCGGATAATCACGCCCTTGGGATGGCAGACGGGATCCGGCACATCCTCGTACTTCAGGACATCGGGGGATCCGTTCTCGTAGTAGACGGCGGCTTTCATGCGGGGCTCCTCGGGGACATGTACCGAAGGTACGTGTCCCCCAATCCAGATTCAGCGATGGCTCGATTAGGGGACACGTACCTGGCGGTACATGTCCCCGGCTAACCCCACACCGGCGGCTTGCGGCCGATCCAGGGGATTTCCTTCTCCAGCTGGCCGGCGAGGCGATAGAGCGTCGCCTCGTCGCCGAAGCGGCCGGTGAACATCATGCCGAGCGGCAGGTTGGCCTCCGACTGCCACAGCGGCAGCGACAGCGACGGCTGGCCGGTGAAGTTGAACGGCGGGGTGGTGCCGTAGGTGGCGGCCTGGCGCTTGTCGAACTCCTTCACGTCCACGGTCAGGGGGTCGAGCCAGTCGATGCGCGGCGAGGGATAGCTCATCGTGGGCGTCAGGAAGACGTCGAAGGCCTGGAAGCGCTCGAGGATCTGGATGTTGATCAGCCGCAGGGTCTGCCAGCCCCACAGCGCCTGCTGGCCGGTGACGCGGCGGCCGCCGTCCCAGCCGCGCTGGGCCAGGGGGCCGAGTTCGCCCGGCTCCGGTTCGCGGCCGAACTTCTCGGCGCGGCGCATCATGGTGGCGGCGAAGTTCGAGGCCGAGACCAGGCCCTGGGCGCGGTACATCAGGCGGTAGTCGATGCCGAGGCCCATCTCGAACACCTCGTGGCCGAGCGCCTTGAGGGTCTCGACCGTCTTCTGCGTCGCGGCGATCATCTCGTCGCCCATCGGCCGGCCGCTGGGGGTTTCGTTGGACCAGGCGATGCGCAGCTTGCCGGGGCTGCGGCTGACCTCCTCAAGGAACGGGCGCTCCTTGCGGGGGTGGGTGAAGGGATCGCCCGGCTGGGGTCCGTCGGTGGCGTCGAGCATGGCGGCGCTGTCGCGCACGGTGCGGCTGACCACATGGTGGACCGAGAAGCCCATGGCGCCGTCGGTCACCTCGCAGATCGGGGTGCGGTCGCGGGTGATCTTCATGCCGACCAGACCACAGTTGGCCGCCGGAATGCGGATCGAGCCCAGGCCGTCGCTGGCGTGGGCCAGGGGGACCATGCCCGAGGCCGTGGCGCTGGCCGCCCCGCCGGACGAGCCGCCGCTGATGTGTTCCGGATTCCAGGGATTGCCGCAGGGCCCCAGCCGCGCGGACTGGGTCACGCCCGGGATGCCGTATTCGGGCGTGTTGGTCTTGCCGAGCAACACCACGCCGCTCTCGCGGTAGCGGCGGACCAGCACGCTGTCCTCGCTGTCGGCGGGCACGTCGGCGTAGTTGGAGCCCGAGGTGCGCGGCCAGCCGACGACCTTGGCGCCGAGGTCCTTGATCAGGAACGGCACGCCCTTGAACGGACCGTCGGGCAGCGGCCCGGCGGCGACCTTGCGCGCCTCGTCATAGGCCTTGTGCACCACGGCGTTGAGGGTCGGGTTGTGGCGCTCGATCCGCTCGATGGCCGCCTCGACCAGCTCGGCCGGCGAGACCTCGCCCCGGTTCACCAGATCGGCCAGCCCCAGGCCGTCATAGTCCGCGTAAGCCTCGAACCCCATCCCGATCTCCCTTGCCGTCTTATCGCGCGGCGAGGAAGGCGAGCTTCTCCACCGGCGGCAGGTCGCGCGCCTGCGTCTTCAGAGTTTGAAACGCCTGTTCGGCCGCGTCGAGGGCGAACTGGATGTCCGCGTCAGTCATCGCCGCGCAGAGGAACATGTTGTGCCAGGGGTGCACGTAGACGCCCTTGGCCAGCATGGCGCTGGACCAGCAGAAGCCCTTGCGCAGGTCCGGGTCGTCGTCGAACAGGAACAGCGGCATGACGCCGGGGCCCGTCTGGCGAAATCCGAAGCCGGCGGCGGCGGCGCGTTCGGCCAAGCCCGCGCGCAGGGTTTCGCCGAGCGCGGTGATCCGCTCCAGATAGTCGGTCTCGCGCACCAGCCGCAGGGTCTCCAGACCCGCCGCCATGGCCGCGCCGGCATACCAGAATGAGCCGGTGACATAGATCGAGGCGGCCGCCTTGCGCGCCTTGTCATTGCCCAGCAGGGCCGAGATCGGATGGCCGTTGGCGATGCATTTGCCCCAGGTCGACAGGTCCGGCTGCACGCCGATCGCCGACCAGCTGCAGTCGCGGGCCAGGCGCAGGCCGGCGCGGACATCGTCGACGATCAGCAGGGCGCCGGTCTGGTCCGCCAGCTCGCGGGCGCGGCGGGCGTAGGCGATCTCCGGCGCGGCCTGGTCGATGAAGGCGTCATGGCGGAACGGCGCGGCGAAGATGGCGGCCAGGTCGTCGCCAGCCTTCGCGACGGCCGCCTCCAGGCTGGCGATGTCATTGTAGGCGCAGAAGATCTGGTTGGCCTTGTCCTCTGCAGTCGTGCCGGCCGGGCGCGGCGTGCACCAGGGCGCGGCCCCGTGATAGGCGCCCTTCGCGAGCACCAGCGTCTTGCGGCCGGTGTGCTGGCGCGCGGTCATCATCGCCATGGTCGTGGCGTCCGTGCCGTTCTTGCAGAACATCGCCCAGTCGGCGTGGGTGACCATGGCCACGAAGGCCTCGGCCAGCTCGACCATCAGGCGGGTTGGACCGGTCAGGGCGTCGCCCTGCCCCAGCTGGCGCACATAGGCCGCGTCGACCTGGGGATTGGCGTAACCGAACAGGTTGGGGCCATAGGCGCACATCAGGTCGAGGTAGCGCCGGCCGTCCGCGTCGGTGATGTGGGCGCCGTCGCCCGAGCGGAAGAACTGCGGATAGTCGTCCGGCAGCAGGCCGACCGACTGGTGGCCGTACATGCCGCCGGGAATCACCGCCTCGGCCCGCCGGCGCAGATCGCGGTCGAGGCTGTTGAAACCGCTGGCCGTCATCCGTCGTCTCCGCCCTGTCCAGGGAGGACGTTAGCAATGAAACGGCCGCGGAGTCGCCCCCGCGGCCGGATCGCGATCACAGGCTGTCTATTCGCCGCCGCCGTTCCAGATGTCCTCGGCCACCTCGATGAACACCTCGATGTTGGTCTGCACGTTGCCGCGCGTGACTCCGTTGTCGAAGATCAGGTAGCGCGAGACTTCCAGCGAGTTGTCGCCGGCGTTGCGCACGCCGACCGCCGACCGGTCGATCTTCTTCTCCCGGGCATCGACAGCGGCGTCGGAGTCCAGCGTGAAGCTGGCGGTCATGTTGGCGCCCTTGCAGCGCTTGGGCGCGCCGCTGCAGACGGTGCCGTAGACCACGAACTTCATGCCGTTGGTCGAGGTCGCGCCGATGTAGGGCGCGCCGTCGTCCAGCGTCCCTTCCTTGGTGATCGTCGCGCCGGCGCCGGTGAGGGCCTGCTTCATGTCGGACACGCCCCAGTCAGATAGCACGCCGCTCTGGGCGAAGGCGCTCCCAGGGACCGTGAGGGCGAGGGCCACGGCGCCCGCCAGGACGAATGGTTTCAGCATGTGATTTTTCCTGTTCACTAGAGTTTGCTCCAGATGTCCTCGGCGATCCCGGTGAAGACGCTGACGTTGATCTCCAGATTCTGGCGGTTCACGCCGTAGTCCAGGATCAGGTAGCGGGAGACCAGCAGGTCGCCCTCGCCGCCGTTGGTGATCGAGACAGCCGCGAAGTCGAGCTGCTTGATCCGGGTCTCGACCTCGGCGTCCGAGGCGAGGGTGAAACGGGACTCCAGCAGGGCGCCCTTGCAGCGCCGGGCGGCCGGCGCGCCGCTGCAGACCCGACCGCTGACGGTGAATTTCAGGCCGCCGGGCGTCTTCGCCGAGAGATAGGGGTTGCCGTCGTCATGCAGGCCATCGGCGGTGACCGTGGCGCCGGCGGCGGTGAGCACCGCGCGCATGTCGCCCGCGCTCCAGTCCGAGAGATAGGTCTGCGCACCGGCCGCGCCGGCCAGCGTCAGGTTCAGCGCCAGGGCGCAGCCCATGGTCATGATCCTGAACATCAACCCTATCCCGCTCTTCGTCCCCGGCGGCAGTCTAGGACGAGGACCAATGCTACGCCAACAGGTCCGCTGTTTCAGGATGGCGCTTGAGCCAGGCGGCCGCATAACCGCAAAGGGGGGTAATCTTGAGGTTCTCGGCGCGGGCCGCGGCCACCACGCCCTGCATCAGTCGCCCGGCCGTGCCGGCGCCGCGCAGGGCCGGGGGCGAGAAGACATAGTCGATCACCAGCCGGCCGGGCGAGCGACGGTAGTCGGCGTAGGCGATCTGCCCCTGCTCGATCAGTTCAAACCGGCCGGCGGCGGGGTTGTCGGTTACGTGGGTCATGGGGGACTGGGCTTGGAGTGGACCATGGGGAGTAGGGAGTAGGGAGTAGGGAGTAGGGAGTAGCAGAAGGGACGCGCGGAACGGCCGGCGTGCAAGCCGGAACTGCTCCCCGCTCCCTGTTCCCCAAGCCCTAAACCAGTTCCACCGCCATCGCCGTGCCCTCGCCGCCGCCGATGCACAGGCTGGCCATGCCGCGCTTGCCGCCGCGGGCCTGCAGCGCCGAGAGCAGGGTGGCCAGGATGCGCGCGCCGGACGCGCCGATCGGGTGCCCCAGCGCCGTGGCGCCGCCGTTGACGTTGAGCCGGGCCCGGTCGATGCCCAGCTCACGCATGGCGATCATGGCCACCACGGCGAAGGCCTCGTTGACCTCCCACAGGTCGACGTCCTCGGCCGTCCAGCCGGCCTTCTTCAGC
Organism: Caulobacter sp.; assembly: GCA_035441225.1. Lineage (GTDB taxonomy): Bacteria > Pseudomonadota > Alphaproteobacteria > Caulobacterales > Caulobacteraceae > Caulobacter. The sequence goes on along the minus strand of DAORNX010000081.1, from coordinate 792 downwards.
GCCTTGCGCATCGCCGGAACCGGCGCCGTGGTGAACAGGCCCGGCTCTTGGGCATGGGCCGCGTGGGCCACGACGCGGGCGACGATCGGCAGGCCGAGCGCCTTCGCCACGCTCTCGCGGGTCATCACCAGGGCCGCGGCGCCGTCGCTGATCGAGCTGGCGTTGGCGGCCGTGATGGTGCCGTCCTTCGCGAAGGCCGGCTTGAGGCCCGGGATCTTCGACGGGTCGGCCTTCATCGGTTGCTCGTCCTGGCCGACGACCTCCTCGCCCTTGCGGGTCCTGACCGTCACCGGCGTGATCTCGGCCGAGAAGGCCCCCGACTCGGTCGCGGCCCGGGCCCGGTTCAGGCTTTCGATGGCGTAGGCGTCCTGGTCTTCGCGGGTGAACTGGTAGGCGCGGGCGCTGTCCTCCGCGAACGAGCCCATCAGCCGGCCGGGCTCATAGGCGTCCTCCAGACCGTCGAGATACATACTGTCGCTGATCGTATCGTGGCCGATGCGGGCGCCGCCGCGGTGCTTGGTCATCAGATAGGGCGCGCCGGTCATGCTCTCCATGCCGCCGGCGACAACCAGGTCGACCGAGCCGGCCGCCAGGGCGTCATGGGCCATGATCGCCGCCTGCATGCCGCTGCCGCACATCTTGTTGACCGTGGTCGCCTCGACCCCGAGCGACAGCCCGGCGCCGAGGCCGGCCTGGCGGGCGGGGGCCTGGCCAAGGCCGGCCGGCAGGACACAGCCCATGATGATCTGCTCGACCTTCGCCGGATCGAGCCCGGCCCGTTCGACGGCGGCG
>DAORNX010000080.1:3973-8051 GCA_035441225.1 Caulobacter sp. | reverse complement strand
ACGCCGCTGGACTCCATCAGGGCCAGCAACGCGTCGGCGTCGAGGGTCGCCGTCCAGGCGCCGATCAGGGCGTCGAGCGCGGCCTGGTTCTCGCCGCGGGCGGCGTGGCCGGCGTAGCGCGGATCCTGGGCCAGCTCCGGCCGCCCCATGGCCTCGCACAGGCGCTTGAACAGGGTGTCCTGGTTGGCCCCGATGACCACCAGCGCCCCGTCCCGCGTCGGATAGGCGTTCGACGGCGCGATGCCGGGCAGCACCGAGCCCGACCGCTCGCGGATGTAGCCGGTCAGGCCGTATTCGGTGATCAGGTTCTCCATCACCGACAGCACGCTTTCGTAGATCGCCGCGTCGACGACCTGGCCCTTGCCGCTGCGATGGCGGGCGTGCAGGGCCATCATGGTTCCGAGCGCCGCATGCAGTCCCGCCAGGCTGTCGCCGACCGAAATGCCGGCCCGGGCGGGGGCGCGGTCGGGCTCGCCGGTGATGTAGCGCAGCCCGCCCATGGCCTCGCCGATCAGGGCGTAGCCGGCGCGCGACGCGTAGGGCCCGGTCTGGCCGAAGCCCGATACCCGGGCCATCACCAGGCCCGGATTGTCGGCCGACAGGCTGTCGTAACCGAGGCCCCACTTCTCCAGCGCGCCGGGCCTGAAGTTCTCGACCAGCACGTCGGCCCCGCCGATCAGCCTGCGGGCGATGGCCTGCCCCTCGCCGGTTCGCAGGTTGAGCGTCACCGACTTCTTGTTGCGGCCGATCACCGGCCACCAGGGCGAATGGCCCTTGGGCAGGCTGCGGCCCCACTGGCGCATCGGGTCGCCGGCCTTCGGGTCCTCGATCTTGATCACCTCGGCGCCGAAGTCGCCGAGGATCTGGCCGCAGAACGGCCCGGCGATCAGCGTCCCCATCTCGATCACGGTCAGGCCGTCGAGCGGCCCGGGGGCTTGCGGCTTTTTGTCGGAACTCATCACGCCCCCGTGAGGTTTTGTCATCACCCGGCCCGCTTGGGGGCGGCGGGCCAGCTTGTCAATCCAGTGGAGTCTCCGACATGAACCGCACCCTTCTCCTGGCCGGCGCCGCCGCCATGGCCCTGACCCTGGCCGCCTGCAACAAGAAGCCGGACGAGGCGGCCATGGGCGCCCCGGACGCCAACCCCGCCGCGACCATCCCGACCCCCTCGGATGAAGCCGCGGCCCCCGACTTCGTCAACAAGGCGGCCGCCAGCGACACGTTCGAGGTCGAGTCGAGCAGGATCGCGCTGGATCGGTCGAGCAACAGCGAGGTCAAGGCCTTCGCCTCGATGATGGTCGAGGCCCACACCAAGAGCACCGAGGACCTCAAGGCGGCCATCGCCGGCTCCGGCCTGGCCCTCACCCCGCCGACCACCCTGCCCGACGACAAGGCCTCGGCCCTGCAGGACCTGCGCTCGGCCTCGGCCGGCGACTTCGACAAGAAGTACATGGACGCCCAGGTCGACGGCCACCAGGGCGCGCTCGACCTGATGACCCGCTACGCCCAGGACGGCGACAACCCGTCGCTCAAGGCCGCCGCCGCCACCATGGCCCCGGTCATCCAGCAGCACCTGGACAAGGCCCGGGCGCTGCGCGACGCCCTGAAGTAGGCCGGCGGAGGGCGGGCGACGCGAACCGCTAGCCGCCCGCCTTCAGCACGTTGTCATCCGAGTTGCGGTCGATCAGGTAGTTGTAGGGATCGACCCCGCCGTACTTCGGCGCCTTGTCGACGGTGAAGGTGAGGGTCTGGGTTCCGGTCCGGATCGGCCGGGTCACCAGGGTCACGACCTTGCTGGAATCGAACCCCTTGTCGCCCGGCATGGCCGTGAACAGGCCGACGTCGAGCGTCTCGGCCATCGGCGCGGGCGTTTCCCTGCCCTTGCCGTCGGCGTAGAGCTTCTTCGCCTCGACCGTCAGGGTCACGTCAAAGCGGCCGTCGGCCCGCTTCTTCACCGTCATGGCCCTGGTCTTCAGGTCATAGAGGGTGATCTTCTCGAACAGGTCGGTGATCAGGCCCTGCTTGTCGGCCGGGGCCTCGGCGCGCAGGGCCGCGACCAGGTCCCTCGACGTCGGATAGGGCGCGCCCTTGAAGGCGAACTTCGCCAGCAGGGACCGCAGGGCCCGGTTGACCGCCGCCTCGCCGATCTCCCGCTGCAGCCGGTACATCACCAGCGAGCCCTTGCGGTAGTGGATGTAGCCCTGGTCCTCGACCTTGTAGAGCGGCAGTTCCTCGACCAGCTCGCTGCCCCGCGCGCGCAGGTAACGATCGAGCTCGAACTTGAGGAACTTGCGGATCTGGTCCTCGCCGTACATGTGCTTCATGACCATCAGGGCGCTGTATTGCGCCAGCGTCTCCGACAGCACGGTCGAGCCCTGCTGGTCGGCGCCGATGATCTGGTGCGCCCACCACTGGTGGCCGATCTCGTGGGCCCCGATGTAGGTGACCATGTCGATCTTCGACTTGTCGCGGTAGTCGGCGATGAAGAACAGGTTCTCCGACCAGGGGATGGTGTTGGCGAACGACTGGGCGAAGTCGGCGTAGGCCGGGAATTCGAGGAACCGCACCTGGCGGAACTGGTAGGGGCTGAAGTTGGCCTGGAAATAGTCCAGCGACGCCTTCATCCCGGCCTTCATCCGGTCGATGTTCCACGGATGCTGGGCGTCGTAATAGACGGCCAGATCGATGCCCTTGTAGGTCTCCTTGCTGACCGTGTAGCGCGCCGACTGCACCGACAGGAACGGCAGGATCGGCGCTTCGGTGACGAAGCGGGCCGTGCGTCGGCCGTCTCGGACCGTTTCCGAGACGCGGTATCCCGGCGCGACCGGAGTCTGGTCGGCGTCCGTCGTGACGGTGATGTCCGAGGTCACCCAGTCGGCGTCGTGACGCAGGTAGTTGAACTGCATCGAGGCGGGGTCGCCCAGCGGCGGCATGCGCAGCTCCGGCGGCAGGCCGTACTTGCGGCGCTTGGCGCGGTCCCGCAGCAGCCCCTGGCGCTCCATGCCCAGCAGCGGCGCGATCTCGCTGTTGTTGATGAAGGTGCCGTTGTCGACGACCCGGGTCTCGTTGCCCCGGTTGCGGAACCCGCGTTGCGACCGCTCGGTGGTGAAGGTCACCATCCGCCGGTCGCCGGGCAGCATCGGGGTGTCGAGCGCGAAGATCCGGTAGTTGAACCGCTCGAAGGTCTTCTTCGGCCGGGCCCCCTGGATCGACAGGGCCTTCACCTTCAGGTCCCGGTCGAACAGGACGTGAATCTCCTTCAACGGCGCGCCGGTGCGGTTCTCGATCACATACGAGCCCCAGGTCGTGGCGCTGGGCGCGTGCGGCCGCAGGTCGACGTCCAGCTTCATCGCCACGATCTTCGGCCGCGGCAGGTGCTCGTAGCGCAGCAGGGTCTTCTCGAAGTCCGCCTGCCACTGCTCGTCGTCGATGCTGGTGCGGTAGGTGTTCCAGACGTTGGTGTTGACGTAGATGAACAGGCCCGAGGCGGCGAAGATCGCCAGGCCGGTCGCGAACGTCAGCCCGGCCTTGCCGGTCAGCCGCCGCGGCAGGCGCCGCAGGCGCGGCCACAGCCGGCTCTCGGTGCCCCGCCGCCAGAGGGCGTAGCTGAGCACGACCAGCAGGACCGCGAAGGCGCTCCAGTAGAGGCGGAACCACCAGGCGCCGATCCAGAACTTGCCCTGGCCGTTCATGTCGGACAGCGGCACGCCCGGCGCCCCGCCGTAGTTGTAGAGATTGTGCTCGAAGCCGAGGTTGGTGAAGGTGATGGTGGTAATCAGGTAGATCACCATCAGGCCCCAGCCGACGAACTTGTGCGGCGAAAGGGTCTGCAGGAACACCGCCAGCACGGCCAGCAGCACCCAGTCGACGGCCTGCGGCAGCACGTACCACAGCGCCCAGGCGTCGAGCTGGAAGTGGGTGTAGCCCTTGAGCGCCTGGATGATCACCGCGGCGGCGACGCTGACCAGCAGGGTCGACAGCAGCACGAGCGAGATGGCCAGGGTCTTGGGGCCGACGAAGGCCCAGTCGGGCACGGGCGTCGAATCGACGATCTCGTGGGTTTTCCGCTCGCGTTCCC
>DAORNX010000080.1:0-3933 GCA_035441225.1 Caulobacter sp. | reverse complement strand
ATGATCATCGGAATGAGGCTGAAGGAGCCGACCAGCGGCGGGATCAGCGCGCGCGTCACCGGCCAGATCTGGCCGCCGTAGCCGGTCTCGTCGGTAGTGAACCACAGGGCGCCGATGGAGTTGAACAGGCCCATCGCCAGCAGCACCAGATAGGCCGGACTGCCGAACACCTGGCCCATGTCCATGCGGGTGCGGGCCAGCAGCTGGGCCCAGGCCGCCGATCCGTCGAACCGCGCCTTGGGCAGCGCCTTCAGCAACGGCGGCGGCGCGTCGGGGGCGGCGGTCGTCGCCAGCTGGGCGCGCGCGCGCCGCTTGCCCGACCGGGCTCCCGTCTGGAAGCGGAACAGGGCGTAGGCCAGAGTCAGGAACAGGGCTGACAGGCCCACGGCGAGGACGCGGTTGAACAGCAGGGCCCCGGTCAGCGCCGGGGTCAGCGCGTTGCGGTCGGCGACCGTCCAGTACTTGGTCGCCAGGCCGAAGGCGGCGGCCCCGAACGGCTCCCAGAAGGCGGCGATCTTCTCGTACTCGGGCTTGTCCAGGGCGATCGTCGCCACGGTCCAAAGGATCAGCAGGGCGATGACGCCGATATAGGTCCACATCAGCGAGCGGGTCACCGTCGCCAGGGTGAAGAACATCGAGGACGTCAGCAGCAGCGCGGGCAGGGCGAGGGCGAAGTAGGAGAAGACGAACGGTTCGAGCGTCAGCGGGCCGAGCGTCTCGCGGTCCACCCAGGGCATGAAGCTGCCGACCACGATCGCCGCCGGCACGGCCAGGAATGACAGGCAGACGGCCGCGAAGGCGCCGGTGAACCGGCCGTAGAGGTAATCGAACCGGGAAATCCGCGTCGAGCGCAGGATCGCGCCGAACCCGGTCTCGTCATCCCGCACGATGATGTTGGCCACGAAGGCCGTGGAGACGAACATGTAGAAGATCGAGAGGATGAGATGCATCGTCGCGATCATGAACGGCGCGTTCTTGTGGATGCCGCCACCGCCGCCGCCGATGCGGATCTGCTCGATGGTGACCGCGCCGAAGGTCAGCAGGAAGAAGATGCCGGCGGCGACCCAGAACACCGGGTTGCGCAGCTGGTAGCGGAACTCGAACCCCGCGATCTTGCTGAACATGCCGGGGCCCTCAGGCGGCTTTGCGGTGCGTCGAGAGGGTGGAGAAGTAGACGTCCTCCAGGTCCCCCTGCACCGGCTTGAAGCCATCGCCCGGATCGGCGTCGGAAATGATGTGGATGACCGTGCGGCCGGCGAACAGCCGGGTCGAGATGACGCGGTAGCGGGCCTGGTGGTCGGCCAGCTCGGCCTTGTCGATGACCTTCATCCAGATGCGACCCTTCAGGCCGTTGACCAGGTCGCTGGGCGCGCCTTGGCCGACGATGCGGCCGTCGCAGATGATCGCCATGGCCGGGCACAGGTCGGACACGTCCTCGACGATGTGGGTCGAGAGGATGACCACGACGTTCTCGCCGATCTCGGCCAGCAGGTTGAGGAAGCGGTTGCGCTCCTCGGGGTCGAGGCCGGCGGTCGGCTCGTCGACGATGATCAGCGACGGGTCGCCGATCAGGGCCTGGGCGATGCCGAAGCGCTGGCGCATGCCGCCGGAGAAGCCGGCGATGGCCTTCTTGCGCACGCTCCACAGGTTGGTCTGGTGGAGCAGGGTCTCGACCGTCTCCCGGCGATCCTTCGCGTTGGAGATGCCCTTGAGCACGGCCATGTGGTCGAGCATGTCGAGGGCCGAGACCCGCGGATAGACGCCGAAGTCCTGCGGCAGGTAGCCGAGCGTGCGGCGCAGCTGTTCGGGGTCCTTGAGTACGTCGATGCCGCCGAACCGGACGTGGCCGGACGTCGGCGACTGCAGGGTGGCGACCGTGCGCATCAGGGTCGACTTGCCGGCCCCGTTCGGTCCGAGCAGGCCGAACATGCCCTTCTCGACCGTCAGGTTGACCTCGTCGAGCGCCACCGTTCCGTTCGGATAGACGTGCGTCAGGTTCTCGATAATCAGCATGCTCAAGCCCACCCCCCGGTGTTGAAATTTACGCTCAGCACTCCCCCGCCTGGAGTCATGGCGGGCGCGGCGGCGGGGAGCAAGTGAAAGAACGGTAAGGCGCACAACGTCTCGCCATCGTCACCGACCTTCGCTAGGAACCGTGCATGACCCGCAAGATCGCCTTCGACGCCATCGAGAACTTCCGTGATTTCGGCGACTACCCCGTCGGCGATCGCCGCCTGAAGCGCGGCGTGCTGTACCGCGCCGCCCACCAGTCCGAGGCCACCGAGGCCGACCTGGAGACCATGCGGGCCCTGGGCCTGTCGGTCATCGTCGACCTGCGCCGGCCGAACGAGCGCGAACGCAGCCCCAGTCGCCGCTGGCAGGGCTTCGACGGCCTGGTGATCGAGAACGACATGGGCCACGAGGAGGAGGATCCCTGGCATGTGTTCATCCGCAGCTCCGACCTGAGCGCCCGGGCCTTCACCGACTACATGGTCGGCTACTATCGCGAGGCCCCGTTCGTCGACCGCCACGTCGACCTCTACAGCCGCTACTTCCACGCCCTGTCGGAAACGGACGGCGCCGTTCTGATCCACTGCGCGGCGGGCAAGGACCGCACGGGCATCCTGGCGGCCCTGACTCACCACCTGGCCGGGGTGCATGAGGACGACATCCTCGCCGACTTCCTGCTGACCAACGATCCGCACCGGTTCGAGCGCCGCGCGCCGCAGTTCGCCGCCATGCTCGAGGAGTTGACCGGCCGCCGCCCGACGCAGGACGCGATCATGACCGCCCTGGGCGTCGAGGCCCACTATCTGGAGACGGCCTTCGCCGCGATCCACGCCCGGCACGGCTCGCTCGACGCCTACCTCGAGGACGCCCTCGGCGTCGACGCCGCCCGCCGCGAAGCCATCGCCCACAGGATCCTCGACTAGGACCAATCGACATCCAGCGCGCGGGATCTGCCAAAGGCTCCGATCGTTCCCGCGAAGGCGGGAACCCAAGCGATGTTTCGGATCCTGAAGCGCCGCTTCGGCCGCCATCCGGGCCTGGGTCCCCGCCTTCGCGGGGACAATCGGTAAAAGAGCGGCCCCAGGTCGTGAATGTCGATTGGCCCTGGGGTCGTTCGCGCACCATCCGCCCTCCCCCGCGGGGAGAGGTGGCCCGGCGAAGCCGGGTCGGAGAGGGATGCGCCGCGGGTTGGCGAGGCGAGCGCCCTGCCCCCTCGAAACCGGCGCCGCCCTCTCCACCAGCCCCGGCTGGTCCCCCTCTCCCTCCGGGAGAGGAAGGTCCGGGGGATGGTTTCGGATCCCCGCGTCCAACCCCTTGAAATCCCTCAACTCCGCCCGCGTAGCCCCGCCGCGCCGGACAATCTTCCCCTCGCCCCTCCCCACCCCCCCCATACTGCTGCCTGTCCCGCTGCACGGGGAGGGCGTCTGGGCCAGGCGATCCGAGGCGGCGGCGGGACGGGGTTCGAGCGGGGACAGGTGAGCGGGGGTTACGCTCACGGTCCGGGGACGGCTTCGCCGCCGCCCGCCCGCCGGAGGCTTCTGCCGGCTAAGCGTTAAAGGCGCTGCCCACCGGCGGCCCCCGGAAAACGGACCTCGCGGCGCGAGACGGACTTTCCCTTCTCACACGCTCACAATCCAGCATCCGGGTGAGACCGGAGCGCGCCGTGTCACCTCCCCGCCTTCACGGGCATCCGCCCGTGAAGCGGCGCCGCCATGGGCGACGCCTCATCGCGGACTCCATCCTCGAACCGGCTGCCGCCACGGCGCCCGTGACAAACGCGCGTTTGACGTCCACCGTTGGGGCAAGGCCGCGAGACGTCGGCCTCTCTCAAGGGCAGGACTCGAGTGGCATGAACGACCTCGCGCCGGGCGGCGATGACCATGATCTGGCCGTACTCGGCGAGGTTCTGCCGGACGGCGTCGA
>DAORNX010000079.1:0-8068 GCA_035441225.1 Caulobacter sp. | reverse complement strand
CGGCGGGGGCGTCCTCGGCGGCGCCCTGTTCGGCGAGGTCGGGGTCTGGGCCTATCTCGCCTTCACGGGGGTGCTCCTGTTCGCGGCCGCCTTCGTCGCCGGGGCGCCCGACCGGCCCTCCCGCGATCTGCGGGCGCCGCCGAGCGACGCCCTCGGCCAGCTGCGGGCCTTCACCGTGGCCCTGCTCGACCGCGACTTCGGCCTGGTCTGGGTGTCCAAGGTATTGATCATGTTCGCCTATTCGGCGGCGACGACCTTCACCCTCTATATGCTGCAGAGCTACATCCAGCCGGCGCTGGGCGCCCTCGAGGCCGCCAGGATCACGCCCCTGCTGGGACTCGCCGCCCTGCCCGGGACGATGGTGGCCATGGCGGTGTGTGGCCGCTGGTCCGACCGGATCGGCCGCCGCAAGCCCTTCGTCATCGCCAGCTCCCTGCTGTTCGCGGTCGCCCTGGCCGTGCCGCTGGTCTCGCCGACCCTGCCGGCGCTGTTCGTGCAGGCGGTGCTGATCGGGCTGGCGCTCGGCTGCTTCATGGTCGTGGACCAGGCGCTGATGATCGACGTCCTGCCGGACCAGGCGGCGGCAGGCCGCGACCTCGGCATCGGCATCCTGGCCATCAATCTGGGGCAGGCCATCGCGCCGGCGGTGGCGGGCGGAATCGTCGCGGCGACGGGCGACTACACCCTCATCTGGGTCGTCGGGGTTGTGACGGTGCTGGTCGCGACCGCGGCCATCCTTCCGGTCAAGCGGGCGCGGTGAGCAGGGCCTAGTTCAGCCGCCGCCGCGCGCCCGGCAGATGCAGCGAGAACTCCGGGATCGTCACCTCGAAGGCCTCGCCGGCCGCGGTGACCATCTGGTAGGTCCCGCGCATGGCGCCCGACGGCGTCCCCAGCGGGCAGCCGGACTGGTAGCGGAAGGCCTCGCGGGGGCCGAGCACGGGCTGTTCGCCGACCACCCCGGCGCCGCGCACCTCCTCGATCCGGTTGCGGCCGTCGGTGATGATCCAGTGTCGCGAGACAAGGGTGACGGTGTCGCGGCCGTGGTTCTCGATCTCGACGGTGTAGCCCCAGATCCAGCGGCCGCCGGCGGGGTTGGATTCCTCGGGCAGATAGACCGGCGCCACCCGCACCAGGATGTCCCCCGTGCGGGCCTCGTAGACCGGACTGTCCGGGGTCCCCCGGCGGTTGATGCGACTCATGGCCCCGGACTCGGCAGGCGTATGCTCAGGCGGCGTCGAGCGCCCTTTGGACGTCGCGGGCCAGGTCCCTGACATCCTCCAGGCCCACCGACATGCGCACGTAGCCCTCGGTCAGGCCGATCTCCAGACGATTCGCCTCTGGCATGGCGCGATGGGTGGTGGTGGACGGGTGGGTGGCCATCGACTTGGCGTCTCCAAGGTTGTTGGAGATGTCGAAGATCTCCAGCGCGTCGAGGAAACGCCAGGCGGCCTCGCGCGATCCCAGGTCGAAGGCCAGCAGGTTGGAAAAGCCGCTCATCTGCGCCCGGGCGACGGCCGCCTGCGGATGGTCGGCGCGGCCCGGATAGAGCACGCGGCGGACCTTCGGACTGGCGCCGATCTGGTCGGCCAGGGCCGCGGCGCTGTCGGTCTGGCGGCGCACCCGCAGGTCGAGCGTCTCCAGCCCCTTGAGCAGGATCCAGGCGTTGAACGGCGAGATCGCCGGGCCGGTGTGGCGGATGATGTCGCGATAGGCCTCCTCGAGCAGGGCCTTGCCCCCGAGGATCGCCCCGCCCAGAACCCGGCCCTGGCCGTCGATGTGCTTGGTCGCCGAATAGACCACCACATCGGCGCCCAGCGCGAGCGGCTTCTGGAAGATCGGCGTGGCGAACACATTGTCGACCACGACCCTGGCCCCGGCGGCGTGGGCGATCTTCGCCACGGCGGCGATGTCGGTGATCTCCAGCAGCGGGTTGGCCGGGCTCTCGAGCAGCACGACCTTCGTGTTCGGCCGCATGGCCGCCTCCCAGGCCCCCAGGTCCGTCGCGTCGACCAGGGTGGTCTCGACGCCGAACCGCGGCAGCCAGGTCTGGACGATCCAGTTGCACGAGCCGAACAGCGCCCGGCCGGCCACCAGATGGTCGCCGGCGCGCAGCAGGCCGGTCAGGGCGGTGTGCACCGCCGCCATGCCCGAGGCCAGGGCGCGGCAGTACTCGGCCCCCTCGAGCAGCGCCAGGCGTTCCTCGAACATCTGCGTCGTCGGGTTGGCGTAGCGCGAATAGACGAAGCCGGGATCGTCGCCGGAAAAGCGCCGGTCGGCCGCCCCGGCGCTTTCATAGGCGAAGCTCTGGGTCAGATAGAGGGCTTCGCTGATTTCGCCGTAGTTGCTGCGGGCGACGCCGCCGCGGATCAGGCGGGTCGCGGGCTGCCAGTCGTGCGGGTCTTCGGCCATGGCTACGGCTTTCTCGTCAGGGGTTGCGGCATCAACAGGAAAGGGCCGGGGAAGGTCAAGGGCGAGGGGACATGTACCGAAGGTACGTGTCCCCGATACCGGCGGCAGAGGAGGCGCAGCGCCTCGACCAATAGCCCCGACGTCATGCGCGAACGGCGTTCGTCGGAACCTCGACACAGTCCAGGCTTTTCAGGTTAAGGTTAAGGCCCAACCGCACAGACGGGGGAGAAGTTCGATGCTTGCAATGGTGTTCCGCGTATTCGCCGCCATTCTCGGCGTGCTCGGCGCGATCAATGTGGTCCTGCTGGTGCTGGGCGAGGCCCTGGCCCGGTATTCGCCGGTCGAGCTGCACGCCGTCGGCACCCTCACCGAGGCGCTGATGCTGTTCGGGGTGGGGGCCGGCATCTATGTGCTCTCGCCGGCGGGCGGCAAGGCGCACCACTAAAACCGCCGGTCGGCGCCGGCGGGGCCTTGCGTTTGTCGCCCCGGGCCATGAGTAATGGCCCGACGATGAATGACGCTCACGCCGCCGGGATTCTTCCCTGCCAATCCATCGAGGATCTGATCGCCCGGGAGGCCATCGGATCGCTCACCCCGTTCGACTCCGACCAGGTCCAGCCGGCCAGTCTCGACCTGAGGCTGGGCGAGCGCTGCTGGCGCGTGCGGGCCTCCTTCCTGCCCGGGCGACGCCGGGTCTTGGACCGCCTGCCCGACGTGGCCATGCACGAGCTTGACCTGACCCGCGGGGCCGTGCTCGAGCGCGGCTGCGTCTACATCGCCGAGGTGCAGGAGCGGCTGGCCCTGCCGCCGGGCGTATCCGCGCGCGGCAATCCCAAGAGCTCGAGCGGCCGGGTCGATGTGTTCGTGCGGCTGCTGACCGACCACGGCCCGGCCTTCGACGACGTGGCCGAGGGCTACACCGGTCCGCTGTACATCGAGATCGCGCCGCAGACCTTCTCGGTGCTGGTCCGCGCCGGCACCCGGCTGAACCAGCTGCGGCTCAAGCGCGGCACGCCGGTGCGCCTGTCCAGCCGCGACGTCGGCGTCGACCTGTCGATCGGCACCGTCGGCTTCCGCGGCCGACGCCACGCCGGGGTCATCGACCTGGACCGGGAAGACGGCCACGACCCGCGCGACTTCTGGGAGATGCTGGAGTCGCCGAAGGGCGAGCTGCTGCTCGACCCCAACGAGTTCTACATCCTGGCCTCCAAGGACGACATCGAGATCCCGGTGCTCGAGGCGGCCGAGATGACCCCGATCGATCCGGCGGTGGGCGAGTTCCGTGTTCACTACGCCGGCTTCTTCGACCCGGGCTTCGGCACGGACGAGACCCACTCGCGCGGCTCCAAGGGCGTCCTGGAGGTGCGCAGCCACGAAACGCCGTTCCTGCTCGAGGATGGCCAGACCGTGGCCCGGCTGGTCTACGAGCCGCTGACCGCCCGCCCGACCCGGCTCTACGGCGAGGATGGCTCGCACTATCTGCGCCAGGGGCTGAAGCTGTCGAAGCACTTCCGGCCCTGGAAATAGCGCCGGCAGACAAGCCCACAAAACTTTTTGTATGGCGTCCTGGCGATTATGTCTTTGACAAACCCACGGAATGAGGTAGGTTGAATCAACGAACGATTCCAACCGGTTGACCCCATGTCCGTCCTGTCCAAGCCCTACTTTCACGATGAAGCCGCCGCCTTCGCCTTTGTGGAGGGCATCCTTTGGGGCTCCGAGCCGGTTTGCCCGCACTGCGGCTGCACGGGCCGCGTCTATGCGCTGGCCAACGTGCGCGGCTCCAAGAGCAAGGCGAACCCGGAAGGCGCGATCCGCCACGGCCTGAAGAAGTGCGGCGACTGCCGTAAGCAGTTCACTGTTCGCGTCGGCACGCTGTTCGAGGAAAGCCACCTGCCCATGACGAAGTGGTTGCAGGCGATCTACCTGCTCTGCTCGTCGAAGAAGGGTATCAGCGCCAAGCAGCTCGAACGCACTCTGGAAACCACCTACAAAACTGCGTGGTTCCTGGCCCATCGAATCCGTGAAGCGATGCGCTCTGGCGAGCTGGCCCCGTTCGGTCAGGGCGGCGGTTCGGTCGAAGTCGATGAAACCTATCTCGGTATCGACCCTGACAAGCCCAAGTCGCGCACCACGATCCGCAACATGAACATGGTGATGACGCTCATTGACCGTCAGACGGGCCGCGCAAGGTCGCTCGTGGTGGATCACCTGAACGCCGCTACGGTGACGGAAATCCTGAACGCGAACCTCGCTCGCGAAGCTCGCCTGATCACTGACGAGGCGACTTCCTACATCACGCCCGGCAAGGCGTTCGCCGATCACAAGTCCGTCCGGCACGCCCGCAAGGAATACGTCTCGCAGGCGGATCGCACCGTTCACACGAACACCGTCGAGGGCTTCTACAGCATCTTCAAACGCGGCATGCGGGGCGTCTACCAACACGCCTCCAAGAAGCACCTGCACCGCTACGCGGCGGAGTTCGACTTCCGGTATTCCAACCGGATCGCCCTTGGCGTGGACGATACCAAGCGCGCTGAACGGGCGTTGCAAGGCGTGGTCGGCAAGCGCCTTACATACCGGTCAACTGACAGCCGGACCCAAGCCTAAAAAGCTTCGGAAGCCGCGCAACCAGCGTTGGAGGACGAAGCGACGAAGAAAGCGGCGCTCCATCAAAGGGTTAGCAGCAGATTGATTCTCTTGACTTTTTCGTCGATTTCGATAGCCTAGCAGGCGAAATGGGTCGCCGTAGGCGGTCGGCGCTGGGTCGCAGGAAACTGCGGCCCTTCTGCTATTAGGGGAACACCTTGAGGCCGTGGGTTTCATACCGCCCGTCAACGGTTCTCAGCTTGCCCTTCACTGCCATCCAATCCCTTCGTTCGCCATCGCCAGTCTCAACAAATCGGCAGGCGGCGTAGGCCACGAGGTCGGCGTACTGGTGACCAATGACGTTGTCGTCCTTGGACCGAAAATCGATGTCGAAGGGGAAGCGCTGCGCTCGGTAGTTGTCGCCGTCACAAATTTGATGAAACCAGTTTCTGGTCCGCTCGTCTTCCTTGGGGCCTCGCTTCTCAAACACGCAAAGCAGCCGGCGCCCCCCAACCAGCTTGCCGACCCAGTGCATATACAGCCGCTCAAGCAGGAATTGCAGGCTGAGGAAAAAGGGATCGGTCGGGTGAATGTATTGACCGACGTGCCGGGGCTTGTGAACCGCCGCCACGATTAGGCAACCCTCCAGCTGCCCAATGGCCCAACTCACCGCGTCCATAAACTCGGCCCGGATTTCGTCATCCTTCAGGATGTCGAACGGCAGGCTTCGCTTTCTGATCTTGTGGCCGTGCATGACCACAGCCTCATTGCCGAAGAAGTGGTATTTCAAATTCATGAGGTTTGGCACGGCCTTCGCCAGATATTCGTCAACCGTGCAGGTCAATGCGCATTGCGCGCAGACGGGGTAATTTGGGTCTATCTTTGCGAGTTCGAAGTCACCAGATTCGTCGATGAACGCCACGATCTCAGGTTTAGGAAGAAGGGCCATGACCGAACCAAAGCACGACACAACCCAAGCTGACAAATTCCGCGATCTCGCCCGCGAGCTGGAATGCGACGAGGACGAGGGCGCCTTTGAGGCCACGGTGAAGAAGGTGGCTAAGGCCCCAAAGCCTGAGAAGGCAGACAGCGAGTGAGCAGCCTAGGAAAGTGGCTGTTCAAGACGACTGGGGGCCAGGTTGTTCTGTTCGTCGTAGTCGGTAGCGTAGGGCTCGCGCTGAGAGCAATTTTTGGCCCGGAACCAATCGGCAAGATTGCTCCGTTCGTCTTTGGCGTCATCGCCTTCTTCATATGGGCGCGGCTCGATCAGCGGGCCGAGACGGCTGAGTTTGAGATCGAACTTTTGAGAGAACGAGTCGCCGATCTTGAACACCGGGCCGGCGACTAACCGCAGGGGTTCACATTCCCTTGCTGCGGTATTATGATACCGCATGATCAGCGAAATTGCACAGGCCGAGCCTAGCGAGGGCTCCCTAATGACCCTGTTCCTTTCGGAGCTTACGGCACTGACCCGGCGGTATCGAATGGGAATAAACGGCACCCCTGAACTCTACGCCATGGAACCGGATGACTTGCTATTTTCATGGACCTGTAACGACCAAGGCAGGCTCGTCCTAGCGTAGACGGACGCACAGCCCAGAGTTCGGCAAGGGGATTCCAATGACGGGCTCAACGCCCAACGTTGCCCGCAAAGCATCCAACACGGTCTGCGGGTCTAGCACCGTCCCGATCATCTGTTCTGAATTTGTCCGTGGAGCATCAACAGCTTTGGCCCGGTAGACAAGCAGGCCTGCTCCAGCGGCTATTGCCCGTATGGCCAGAGCCCTCATGTAGTAAGTGTTGAACTGCCCTTCGGCTAAGGTCATCGGCGCGGTGTTTGGAACTGCCACCCACGTCGTACCGCCCTTGGGCTTGCGGCGCTCAACCTGGGCTTTGAAGCACCTGTTGATCGAGAGTTGGCCCGCGAGTGTGTCGTCGGTCCCGGAGCGGGCCGCTTCACGCAGCAGGGTCGGCCACTGAGTAGCGCCTGCGGGAGAAAGGTAGTTGCTTACGTAGAGACCACGACCAGCCACATCGGCGTCGATCTCTTGGATCATCAAGCCACGCGTCTCTTCGTCGAGGTGATGGAATTGTAGAGCCATGTTCGCGCCCGTTGAAAACGAACGCTCTTGCTACCCTGAGTCGCTGGGTTTGCGAAAGGCATAATCGCCGGCGTCCTTGACACGATCCATGCCTGGATGAGACAAGTATCCTTGTCATCCAGACAAGGAGTCTTTCCGTGAACAAGCACAGCCCGGCCGGCCGGCGCTACCTCAAGCGCTTCATCCCGGCGATGGTCGCCTATCTCGTGCTGATCTTCGGCGCGTCCTACGCCTTCCGCGATCCGGGCCTGACGGGGCCACTGGCCTGGGCGATCGCCGTGGCGCCGGCCCTGCCGATCGTGGCGGTGATCGCCATCATGGGACTCTACATCAAGGAGGAGACCGACGAGTTCCAGCGCCGCATCCTGATCGAGTCGATGCTCTGGGGCTTTGGCGTCACCCTGACGGTGACCACCGTCTCGGGCTTCCTGGAGATGTACGTCCACACGCCGGGGCTGCAGTCGTTCTGGGCCTTTCCGATCTTCTGCCTGGCCATGGGCGTCTCGCAGCTGTTCGTGCGGAGGCGCTACCGGTGAAGAACCGCCTCAAGGTCCTGCGGGCCGAGCGCGACTGGAGCCAGGCGGACCTGGCCGAGCGGCTCGAGGTCTCGCGCCAGACCATCAACGCGCTGGAGACGGGCAAGTACGACCCCAGCCTGCCGCTGGCCTTCCGCATCGCCCGGCTGTTCGGCCAGCCCATCGAAGCCATTTTCGACGACGGCCAGGCCTGAGCCGCACGCCCGTCACGGAGACTCGCCATGTTCAGGTCAATGAAACGCGTCCTCGCCCTGCTGGGTCTGTTCCTGCCGCTGGGCGCCGGCGCGGCGCACGCCGGGCCCACGCGATTCTCCGTCGAGGTGCGCGGGCAGGGGCCCGACGTGATCCTGATCCCCGGCCTGACCTCGTCGGCGGCGGTCTGGCGCGACACGGCCGCCCGGCTCGAGGGCCGCTACCGCGTGCATCTGGTCC
>DAORNX010000078.1:0-8090 GCA_035441225.1 Caulobacter sp. | reverse complement strand
CCGCCGGCCCGCGCGACGGCCCCGGCGCCGTCTCCGGCAATCCACAGCAGGTCAGCCGTCAGGTCCGGAAACTCGGCGGCCAGCACCGCGCGGGCGGTGGCCTCGTCAAGCGGCGCGACGGGCCGGGCGATGCGCGCCCAGCCGGCCACGGCGATCATCAGCCCGACCAGGGCCCCGGACACGGCCAGCTGTATGATGGTTGCGTTCACGTGCGCGCCTTCTCCCCGGCCGGGGAGTGTGGTCGCCGGGGGCGCGGCGTCAACCAAAAAGCCCCTCCCGTCGCCGGGAGGGGCCTGCAGGTCGGGCGGAAGCGGCCGGACCTAGAACTTGCGGGTGTAGGCCAGGGCCCAGACGTCGGCGTCGCCGGCGTCATAGTCGTGACGCGTCCAGTCGAGGCGCACGCCGTCCTTGTCGGTGAAGTGATACTGGCCGCCGACTCCCCAGGCGACGCCATCGCCGTCCACGTCGCCCAGCGAGGTATCGAAGCTCGAGCTGGTGTAGCCGACGCGCGCGAACAGGTCAGCTCGCGGGGTCACCGGCACGAAGCCGACGACATAGGCGCCCACCTCATGCTGGAGGTCGACATCGACACCGCCGATGGTGTCGCCGTTGACGCCGAAGGCCGCTTCGCCCTCGACGCCGACGTAGGGATTGAACCTGTAGCCGAGGCGACCCTGGATGGCGCCGATGTTGGCGTCATCGGCATCGACATTGGCGTAGCCGATCGTGCCGTAGGCCTCCTGGGCCTGCGAGACCGCGGGGACGGCGGCGACCGACAGGGCGGTGGTCGCGGCGGCAATCATGAGAGATTTCATCGTCTTGGACTCCTTGACGCTTTTCCAGCTCCCCAGCCGCCCTGTTCGTAGGGATCAAACGCGGCGCGTCCGCGGCGGTTCAACGGACGGAATGAGGCGGGTTTGTAGCGTTGCCGTCCGGCCACATGGGCTGACGCGGCCGCCGGGCGTGCTATCTATCGCCGCGAACAGAACAGCGCCGCGCATCAGGCAGGCGCGACCATCGTCGGGACCCCAATCGTGCATCAGGCCGTCATCGCCGCCACCGGGCTCTACACGCCCGAACAGAGCATCTCCAACACCGAGCTGGTCGAGGCCTTCAACGGCTACGTCGAACGGTTCAACGCGGCCAACGCCGGGGCGATCGCCGCCGGCCAGCTCGAGGCCCTGACCCCCTCCTCCGCCGACTTCATCGAGAAGGCCTCGGGCATCAAGGCCCGCTTCGTGATGAACAAGTCAGGCATCCTCGACCCGGAGATCATGCGGCCGGTGATTCCCGAGCGGCCCAACGAGGAGATCTCGATCCTCGCCGAGATCGCGGTGGCCGCCGCCCGCGAGGCGATCGCCAGATGGGGCAAGCCGGTCAGCGAGATCGGCGCCGTGCTCTGCGCCGCCTCAAACATGCAGCGGGCCTACCCGGCCATGGCCATCGAGGTGCAGCAGGCGCTGGGCATCGAGGGCTTCGCCTTCGACATGAACGTGGCCTGTTCCAGCGCCACCTTCGGCATCAAGACGGCCGCCGACTTCATCGCCGGCGGATCGGCGAAGGCCGTGCTGATGGTCAATCCGGAGATCTGCTCGGGCCATTTGAACTTCAAGGACCGCGACAGCCACTTCATCTTCGGCGACGTGGCCACGGCGGTGATCGTCGAGGCCGCCGACCAGGCGACCGGCGGCTGGGAAATCCTCGGCACGAAGCTGAAGACGCAGTTCTCCAACAACATCCGCAACAACTTCGGCTTCCTCAACAACGCCGCGCCGGAGGGGATCGGGGCGAAGGACAAGCTGTTCGTGCAGGAGGGCCGCAAGGTGTTCCGCGAGGTGGTGCCGATGGTCAGCCAGATGATCGTCGATCATGCCGCCGAGCTGGGCCTCGACCCGACCGGGCTCAAGCGCCTCTGGCTGCACCAGGCCAATATCAACATGAACGAGATGATCGGACGCCGGGTGCTGGGCCGCGACCCGACGCCCGAGGAGAACGTGATCATCCTCGACACCTACGCCAACACCTCCTCGGCCGGCTCGATCATCGCCTTCCACCGGGCCAGCGACGACTTCGCCGCCGGCGACACGGGCCTGATCTGCAGCTTCGGCGCGGGCTATTCGGCGGGCACGGTGTTCGTGCGAAAGCGGTAGTCGACCTGCGTGGTTCGACACGCCCCCTTCGGGCGCTGCTCACCATGACGTGCACCTGAGGACGTCATCCTGAGCAGGCCCGAAGGGCCGTGTCGAAGGACGCAATGCTACTTCGTCAGCGCACCCGCGTCCGCCGGCGGAAGCTCAATCATATCCACATTCACCGTCGCCGGCTCAGGCTTCAGGTGCGCCGCCTTCCAGTCCATGGCGTTGCGCACGCGCCAGCCGACCGACGGGTGGTCGTAGAAGATGATCTCCTCCCATCTGCCGGGCGTGGCGGCGCGGTACTCGATGGTCTTGACCAGCGCCTTGGCCAGGCCGTCGGGCTCGTTGACGCGCTGGAGCGAGAAGTTGTCGGCATCGGCCTCGGCGGTCCGGACCACGGTGTTGATCAACGGCGTGCCCAGAAGGCTCAGCACCGAAAGCACCGTCATCAGCACGGGCAGGCCGGCCGGATCGGCGATGGTTTCCACGCCCGACCCCATCAGGCGGGCGGCCAGCGGGAACAGCCGGTTCGCCAGCCAGAAGCCCAGCATGGCGACGACGCTGAACACGCCCGCGAACCACAGGGCGTGCATGTGGACATAGTGGCCCATCTCGTGGCCGACCACGCCGCGCACCTCGGCGATGTCCGCGCCCTTCTTGAACATGGTGTCGCTCATGGCCACGCGGGCCGAGCCGAACAGGCCCGAGACATTGGCCGTGTAGGCGTTCGACTGTTTCGAGCCGTTGTAGATGAAGATCTTGTCGGACGGCACGCCGTTGGCCTGGGCCATGGCCACGACCGTCTCGCGCACCGGCCCGGGCGGCGCGGGCGTGTATTTGTTGAACAGCGGCTCGATCAGCACCGGTGCGATGACCATGCCGAAGATCAGGAAGGCGCTCGTCACCAGGCCGCCCCACAGCCACCAGCGTCTGGGTGACAGGCGCATGAGCCAGTAGATCAGGCTGAACAGGATGACCGTCATGACCAGGCCGACGCCCAGGCCCTTGCCCCAGTCGGCGAACCAGCCGCCCAGGGCCTGGCTGGTCAGGCCGTACTGGGTCTGCCGCCACCAGTCGGTGTAGAGCGCCCAGGGCAGGCTGAGCAGCGAGTCCATCACGAACCAGACCGGCAGGACGGCCAGCGCCGCCAGCCAGCCGATCCCGCCTTTTCCGGCGCCGTCGCGGATGCGGGGAAGAACGCCCGTGCGGATAATGATCCAGGACACCAGGATAGCGACCAGGGTCCCCCACAGCAGCAGCCAGTGGCCGCCCTGGGTGTAGGCCGTGGCCCTGGCATGCGCCTCGGGCGACAGCGTCGCCAGGTATTTCGCGGTCTCCGCCGCGGCGTCGAACGTCGTTGAACCGGCGGCCATGGCGCGCCCTCCTCCCCAAACCAGGCGGCAGCATGGCCATGGACGCCGACCATTGTCAGGTGAAATTGCGATCAGCGACGGCGGGCCCGGCGCCGCGGCATATTGTCCGCCCGGGCGAGGGGGCGCCCATTTCTGGCGCCAGCGGACTGGACAGGCCGCCCCCCGCCGTTAGGTGAACATCGTTACCCACGGGACGTCTCGATGTCGAATGTCGTCGCCTATCCAGCCGGGGGCAGACGGTCGCCGGCGCGTGGGGCCCTCCGGGTCAACCCGCTCCTGGCCGAAATCGTCGACGCCCTGGCGTACTTTCATGGGCACGCCCATCGCGACGCCGTCTGCAATCTGATCGCCTCCCGGCGCTCCGGCGCGCCCGCGATCGCCTCCAGCGTCCTCAGGGACGAGATCCGCGCCGCCTTCTCCGCCCATCTCGACCCGGTGGCCGGCTCCGGTCGACAGCGGTCGTTGATCCGCCTGGCGTTCGGCGAAGGCAGCCACCGGTGGAGCCTGTCCGAGGACGGACTGCGACTGCTGTTCGACGCGCGCGCCGCCATGGATCCGGCCCCCGGCCGCCGCCCGGACCTGCCCGAGGCATGAACCTCCGCCACGCTGTCCGGGTGAACATCCGGCTGAACCTGGACGTCATCCGGGCGACACGGGCGGCGCTCGGCGGAGACCTCGAACGCAGCCTGATCTTCGCGGCGATCTCCGCCGCCAATGTCGCCATTCTGGAGGATGACCCGGCGCTCAGCCTGCAGCTGGCCCACACCAGTGTTCCCGACCCCCTCCGGCGGCCCATCCGGGTCCAGCGGATCGCCGAGTCGCTCGGCCTCCCCCGGGAAACCACCCGCGTGAAGGTCCGGCAACTGCTGGCCGAGGGCTTGCTGGAGGAGACTCCCGCCGGCCTGCTGATGTCGGCTGACACGGCCCGCTCGCCCCGCTTCGAGCCGATGTTCGGCGACTACATTGCCGCGCTGGCCCGGGCGATTGAACGGCTGGCCGCTGGCGGGTGCGTCGGCCTGACGGCGTCCGACCGGCTCGCCGGACCGCCGCTTCCCGCGACCTGGGGCGCCATCCGCCTGGTCACCCAGCACATTCTTCGCGGGGTCGTCGAGCTGCGGGCGTCGGTCGGTCCGACGAGCCTGATCAAGGCCTATCTGTACCTCGCCATGGCCGACGGGACCGCCGGCCATTTCAGCCAGGGCGAGGTTCTCCGTCATGCCGACTTCGACGATCCGCCGCCGCCCGCGGCCCGCCGGACGATCAGCGCCAGCAGCCTGGCGCTGTCGCTGGACCTGCCGCGCGAGACCGTGCGCCGCAATCTCCAGGCGCTCGCCCGCGAGGGCTATCTTTTCCAGCGGTCCGGCGGATTTGGCATTCCGACACCGGTCTCCGCGCCGGACCTGCAACGGGAGCGAGAGGTCTATCAGCGCAGCATGGCCGACCTCAGTCGACTGGTGCGGCGGCTACGCCAGATCGACGCCATCACGGGCCAGGGCGCCGTGATTCCCTCCCCGGCGCCCTGAAGGCGCGCCCGTCCGCGCCGCCTTTGGACAGGGATGACACAGGCAGGCCGACTCGGCCGATCATGGGATCGGCCGTCCCGGTCCGGAGACCCGATCCTTGGCCTCGACCCTCGTGGAAACCATTGGTTTCGCCGCCGCCGCGACCTCGACCCTGTGCTGGTTTCCCCAGTCGGTCCGGACCCTGCGGACCCGCGACACCGCCGGCATCTCGCTGATCTCCCAGGCGGCCTTCACCGGCGGCGTCCTGCTGTGGGCGTCGTACGGCGTGCTGATCGGCAGCCTGCCGCTGATCCTGTGCAACACCATCCAGCTGGTCCCGCTGGCGGCGATCCTGTGGATCAAGGTCGGCAATGAACGCTCTACCCGGGAGCTGTCCTCATGAGCCGCCTGAGAACCCACGCCGAACGCCACCTGGTGGCCCGGATCGGCTGGCTGCGCGCGGCCGTGCTGGGGGCCAATGACGGGATCGTCTCAACCGCCAGCCTGATCGTCGGCGTCGCCGCGGCGGCCGGCGGCCGGAGCGAGGTGCTGATCGCCGGCATGGCCGGCCTCGTCGCGGGGGCCATGTCGATGGCCGCCGGCGAATACGTCTCGGTCAGCTCGCAGTCCGACACCGAACGGGCGGACCTGGCGCGGGAGACGGCCGAACTGGCCAGCGATCCGGAGGCCGAGCACCGCGAACTGGCGGCCATCTATGTCAGTCGCGGCCTTACGCCGGACCTGGCGGCCCAGGTGGCGACCCAGCTGATGTCGGGCGACGCCCTGGCCGCCCATGCCCGCGACGAGCTGGGCATCTCCGAGATCACCCAGGCCCGGCCGATCCAGGCGGCCCTGACCTCTGCGGGGACCTTCTCGGTCGGCGCGGCCATGCCCCTGCTGATGGTGGTCCTGGTTCCGCCGGCCAGTCTGGCGGTGGCGGTGTCCGTCGCCTCGCTGGCCTTCCTGGCCCTGCTCGGGGCGATCGGGGCGAAGGCCGGCGGCGCGAACCTGTGGAAGGCGACCGCCCGGGTGACCTTCTGGGGCGCCCTGGCCATGGCCGTCACCGCCGGGATCGGCAAGCTGTTCGGGGTGATGGTGTAGCGCGGTCTACAGCGGGATGCGGTAGCGCAGGCCCTCCGCGCCGCCGAAGACAGCCGGCTTGACGAACCGCTCCAGCAGCGCGCCGCCGTTGGCCAGGATCACTCGCTGCGAGGCCAGGTTGGCCGGGTCGGTGGTCAGGTCGATCCAGCGCAGGCCGACCGCCCGGGCCTGCGGCAGGATCAGCGCCAGAGCGGCCGTGGCGTGGCCCCGGCCCTGCTTCCACGGGACGACGGCATAGCCGACGTGGCCCAGGCAGGTCGGCGGAAGATCCTCGGTCCCGCGGCGCCAGCGAAAGCCGATCGAACCGCAGAAGCCATCGTCCCAGATCCAGCGGTGAAATCCCGGCAGGCGCTCGGTGAAGCTGCCGTCCGGCTGCGGGATGGGACCGCCCCGCGCCTCCGGATCGTCGAGGCCGGCCAGAAACGCGTCGGCGTCCTGGGCGATCCGGACCAGCTGGGCGTCGGCGGCGGCCTTGTCCAGCACATTGTCAGGCGACCAGCCCTGTTCGAGCGCCGCGACGTAGGCCGGCAGGTGCTCGCGGTCGGGGGTGACGAGGCGGGTCATCAAGCAAGGCTAGCAGCCCGGCAGGTCGGGACAAGGTGGCGGTTCAGCGGCCTGCGTCCTTCGATGCGCCGCCGCGCGGCCGCTCAGGATGACGTAGCTCGGTGCACGTCATGGTGAGCAGCGCCGAAGGCGCGTGTCGAACCACGCAACCTGCCTCCTACTTCCTGTTCAGCACGGCCTGGGCGGCCGCCAGCCGGGCGATCGGCACGCGGAAGGGGGAGCAGCTGACGTAGTCGAGACCCACCGACTCGCAGAAGGCGATCGACGCGGGGTCACCGCCGTGCTCGCCGCAGATGCCCAGCTTGAGACCCGGATTGACCGTGCGGCCCCGTTCGGCCGCCAGCCGGATCAGGTCGCCGACGCCGTCCTGGTCGAGGGTGACGAACGGGTCCTGTTCGAAGATGCCCTTTTCCAGATAGGCGCCGAGGAACTTGCCGGCGTCGTCGCGGCTGATGCCGAAGGTGGTCTGGGTCAGGTCGTTGGTGCCGAAGCTGAAGAACTCGGCGCCCGCCGCGGCGAGGTCGGCGGCGCGCAGGGCCGCGCGCGGCAGCTCGATCATCGTGCCGACCTGGTAGGCCAGGTCCAGCCCCTGTTCTTCCAGCACCGCCCGGGCCGTGCGGTCGGTCAGCTTGCGCAGGAATGCCATCTCCTCGCCCTTGCCGACCAGCGGGTGCATGATCTCGGGCACGGGGGCGGGCTTGCCCGACCGGGCGATCTCGCAGGCCGCCTCCATGATCGCCCGGACCTGCATCTCGTAGATCTCGGGATAGCTGATGCCGAGCCGGCAGCCGCGGTGGCCGAGCATCGGGTTGGACTCGTGCAACACCTGCAGCCGCTGCCCGATGGCGTCGAGCGACAGGCCGAGCGTCTCGGCCACCGCCTTCAGGTCGTCCGCGTGGGCCGGGAAGAACTCGTGCAGCGGCGGGTCGAGCAGGCGGATGGTCACCGGCAGGCCTTCCATGATGGTGAACAGTTCGACGAAGTCGGCCTTCTGGAACGGGGCGATGGTCGCCAAGGCGGCGCGGCGGCCCTGTTCGTCGTCGGCCAGGATCATCTCGCGCACCGCGGTGATCCGGTCCTCGTTGAAGAACATGTGCTCGGTGCGGCACAGGCCGACACCCTCGGCGCCGAACTGGCGGGCCGTGCGGCCGTCGTTGGGGGTCTCGGCGTTGGCCCGGACCTTCAGGCGACGGATGCCGTCGGCCCAGCTCATCAGGGTGTCGAAGTCGCCGCCGAGCTCGGGCTCGATCATCGGCGTCTCGCCGGCCATCACCTCGCCCGTGGCGCCGTCGATGGTGATCAGGTCGCCTTCGCGGAAGGTCCGGCCGCGCACGGTGAACTGGCCGGCCTCGGCGTCGACGCGGATGTCGGTCGCGCCGCAGACGCAGGGAATCCCCGCGCCGCGCGCCACCACC
>DAORNX010000077.1:1101-8123 GCA_035441225.1 Caulobacter sp. | reverse complement strand
TGTCGCTGGCGCGAGCCTACCTGAGGCCGGCGCCGTGGCTGTTGCTCGACGAGCCAACCGAGGGCCTCGACAGCGCCACCGAGGCCGTGGTGGTGGCCGCGCTCGACCGGCGGCTGTCCCGCACCGGCCAGGGCGTCATCATCGTCAGTCACCGGCCACTGCCGCTGACCCTGTGCGCGGAGACGATCCGGGCGGTTGACCGTTAGCCGGTCACGGCCCGCCAGGCGACGTAACCGGCCACGATCAGCACCAGGCCGGCGAACAGCCGACGGCCCAGCAACGCACGGCCGGCCAGCAGGCCTGCGCCCCGAAGTCCGACCCATCCGCCGACGGCGCCGCCCAGGATGAACAGGCCGGCGATCGGCCAGTCGACCAGGCCCGACAGGGCGTAGTTGGCCGAGGTCGCCGCGCCGAACAACGCCACCGACAACAGCGACGACGCGGCCGCGTTGGCCAGGGTCATGCCGGTCGCCGCCATCAGTCCCGGCACGATCAGGAAGCCGCCGCCGATGCCGAAGAAACCGGCCGCCAGGCCGGTCAGCAGACCCAGGGGCGCGAGGCGCAGGGTGAACCGCCAGGTGATGCGCACCGCCGGATCGCCTTCCGACCGCGGGCGGCGCAGCATCGACAGGGCGATGGCCGCCATGGCCATGGCGAAGAACAGCAGCAGCCGCTGACCATCGACCTGCTTGGCCAGGGTCGAGCCGAGGAACGATCCGGCCAGGCCGGCGGCCGCGAACACCAGGGCGCAAGGCCATTTGACCCGCCCTTCCCGACCATGCCCGACAAGATTGATCAGGGCGTTGACCGCCACCGCGGCGGCGGAGGTGCCGATCGCCACGTGCGGGTCCCGCACGCCGACGACGTAGAGCAGCAACGGCGTGGCCAGCACCGACCCGCCACCGCCGAACAACGCCAGCAGGGCGCCGACGACGGCCCCGCTCATCAGGGCGGAGAGAATTGTGATCAGGGTCATGGCCATCCCGCCGGGGCTTGTATATGCATATATTCGCATATATGTTATCGACGAACGATGCAACCCGCGAGTTTTCCAATGTCCGACCCGACCCTGTCCGCCGACGCCCCGCTGGCCGTGGCCACCGGCATCATCGACGCGGCCCGCGCCGATCCCGCGCGGCAGGCGCAGGTCAAGGCCTTCTTCGACGAGGCGACCTTCACCGTCAGCTATGTGGTGCGCGATCCCGGGTCCACGGCCTGCGCCATCATCGACAGCGTGCTCGACTTCGATCCGGCGTCCGGCCGCACGGCGTCCCGCTCGGCCGACGCGGTGATCGACCACGTCCGGGCCGAAGGGCTCGAGGTGGTCTGGCAGCTGGAAACCCATGCCCACGCCGACCATCTGTCGGCCGCGCCCTACCTGCAGGAGGCCCTCGGCGGGCGACTGGCGATCGGCGACCGCATCCAGAGGGTGCAGGAGACGTTCGGCGCGCTGTTCAACGCCGGTCCCGACTTCGCCCGCGACGGTCGGCAGTTCGACCATCTGTTCGGGGACGGAGAGCGGTTCGCCATCGGCGGGCTGCAGGCCGTGGCGCTGCATGTGCCAGGTCACACGCCCGCCTGCATGGCCTATGTGATCGGGGACGCGGTGTTTGTCGGCGACACCCTGTTCATGCCCGACTACGGCACCGCCCGCTGCGACTTTCCGGGCGGCGACGCGGCGACGCTGTACCGGTCGATCCAGCGGCTGCTGAGCCTGCCGGCGGACACCCGGGTGTTCCTCTGCCATGACTACAAGGCGCCCGGACGCGACCGGTACCTGTGGGAAACGACCATCGGCGAACAGCGCCGCAGCAACGTCCATGTTCATGAGGGCGTGACGCAGGAGGCGTTCGTCGCCCTGCGCGAGGCGCGCGACCGGACGCTGGACATGCCGCGCCTGATCCTGCCGTCGGTCCAGGTCAACATGCGCGCCGGCCATCTGCCCGAACCGGAAGACAACGGCGTGCGGTACCTGAAGATCCCGCTCAACGCCGTCTGACCGGCGCGATGGTAGGCCCGGCAGGACTCGAACCTGCAACCAGACCGTTATGAGCGGTCGGCTCTAACCATTGAGCTACGGGCCCCCGGGGCTGTCTGCGCGGTTACCACGGGCCGAACGCCGCTTAAAGGTCCGGTTCATGTCGGATCAGGCTATGGTCCGGGCGACAGGCGCCAGCAACCCCGCCCGTCCGGAGACCCGCCATGAAAGCCCTCTTCCGCGCCGCCGCCCTCGGAGCCCTGATCGTCGCCGGATCGGCAGGCGGCGCGCTCGCCCAGACCGCCGCCCCGTCGGCGGCCGGCGCCGTGTTCAACGCCACCACCCTGAGCCTGTCGGCCGGCGGCGAAGTCAGCCGCAGGCCCGACATGGCCACCATCACCCTGGGCGTGCAGACCGACGCCCCGACCGCCGCCGAGGCCCTGCGGCTGAACGCCGTGCGGATGAACCAGGTGATCGCGGCGATCAAGCGCGGCGGCGTCGCCGACCGCGACATCCAGACCAGCGGGCTCAACCTGAGCCCGCAGTACGTCTACCAGGAGAACCTGCCGCCGCGGCTGACCAGCTACCAGGCCTCCAACCAGGTGACCATCATCGTGCGCGACCTGACCCTTCTGGGCCAGGCGGTCGACGCCTCGGTCAACGCCGGCGCCAGCAATGTCGGCGGCGTCGCCTTCGGCCTGCAGAACAGCGACGCGGCGGAGGACGCGGCCCGGCTCGAGGCCGTCAAGGCGCTGCAGGCCAAGGCCGCGCTCTACGCCCAGGCCACAGGCTATCGCGTGGCGCGGCTGGTCACCCTCAGCGAAGGTGGCGGCTACAGCCCGCCCGCGCCGATGCCGATCATGGCCATGGCCCGGATGGACAAGGCCGAGTCCACGCCCGTCGAGGCTGGTGAGCTGAAGGTGCGGATCGACATCACCGCGACGTTCGAGCTGGTGCGGTAGGCGGCGGGGGCCCGGGAGCGCGGCGACGGGCGTAGGGAGCAGGGAGCAGACCGGCGAGGCGGCCGCGACACGGGCGCTTCGCCAGCCGCCGCTTCAAGCCCGCCCCTTGCTACTCCCTATTCGCTACGCCCAGGCCCTGCCCTCACATACCCGCCTTGCGGAACGCCGCCTCGAGCCGGACCTTGATTTCCCGGCCCGGCAAGACGCTGGGGCCTTCCATGGCCGCGGCGTAAGCCAGGTCGCCGTATTTCGCGCCGGCCGAGGGAACCACCGGACCGGAGGCCCAGCCGACCCGGCTGGCGCCGTCCGGGGCGCTGTCGCAGCTCAGGGTCCGCACCTCCCCCGACGCGGCCAACTGGGCCAGGCCGTCGGGACTGAGCATCGCCGCGCCCTGGCAGGATGGCATGGCGCTGGCGCAGGTCGAATGGTCGCCATAGCGCCAGACCACCTTGCCACTGCCCTTCTCGACCAGCAGCACGCAGGTGTTGGGATCGCCCACGGCGCGGCCGACCTGCTGGTTCAGCAGTTCGGCGTCGATGCCCCGGGGCCCGGTCGGTTCACAGGCGGCGAGACCGAGACCGGCCCCCGCGAGGGTGAGGACGATGAAAGGCGTGCGCATGGGATCCTCCTGTGCCGGAGACCCTGCGCCATCCCGCGCCGTCACTCAATGCGCTGGATCAGGCGGCGTGCTTGACGTGGTTGGCGTCGTCCAGCAGCACGACGTTCGGATTGTAGTTGCGGGCCTCTTCGGCCGGCAGCTGGCAGTAGGTCACGACGATGACCTTGTCGCCCTTCTGCACGAGGCGTGCGGCCGCGCCATTGACCCCGATCACCTTGCTGCCGCGCGGGGCCTCGATGGCGTAGGTGGTGAAGCGCGCGCCGTTGGTGATGTTGAGCACATCGACCTGCTCGTGCGGCAGGATGCCGGACTGGTCGAGCAGATCGCGGTCGATGGCGATCGAGCCCTCGTAGTCGAGGTCGGCCTGGGTCACCGTGGCGCGGTGCAGCTTGGCCTTCATCATGGTCAGCAGCATGGCGTCTTCCCTTCTACTCGGGACAATCGCGGCACCGCACAATCCACACGGCCCGTTGGGAGGCTTGGCATATAACGACTAAGGTCCGCCGGTTCAATTGCGCTGCATCATGAACGCTGATCACTTTCGGCGGACGCGCGGGCGGGCGGCGCTTTGACACCGGCGCGCGCGCGGCGCAGCCTCGCCGTCTCGGCCTTCCCGGAGTCGCCATGCGCGCCCTGTCGCTCACTGTCCTCTTGCTGCTGGCGCCGGTCGCCGCCCGGGCCCAGTCGCTGGACGATTCCCCGCCCGTCTATGTGGCCAGCGTCTACGACCGGCTGGCGAAGGGCGAGGCGTTCGAGGCGCCCGAAGCGCTCTACACCCCGCGCCTGCAGGCCCTGTGGAAGGACATGGAACGGGACGCCGGCGGCGAGGTCGGCCGGCTGGACGCCAACTACTGGACCAATTCCCAGGACTGGACGATCTCCGGCGTCACCATCGGCAGCGCCTATGCCGATGGCCACGACGACGACCGCATGATCGTGGTGGCGCGGTTTCGCAACATGGACCGCAACGAGGTGATCCAGTTCTACTTCGAAAGACTCGGCGGCCGGTGGAGGCTCGACGACGTGGTGTCGCTCGCCGGGGAGCCCTGGACGCTGTCGCTGGTGCTCAAGTACGGCTGGGCCGGCGGAAACTAGGCCAGCCGCCAGGGTGGGAACCGGCGGATCCGGCCGGCCCGGTAGAGGCAGACGGCGTTGCCGGCGGGATCGCGCAGCCGCGCCTCGCGCCATAGCCAGCTCTGGTCGGCCGGATCGCTGTCAAAGGCCAGGCCCCCGGCCTTGAGCCGGTTCACGGTGGCGTCGAGGTCGTCGTCCTCGAAGTAGATGACCGTCCGGGTCACGCCCGCCGTTTCCGGATCGAGGTGTAGCGAAAACGTCGGCGGCTCGCCGCCGTCGGCGTCCGGGCATTCGAACCGGGCGTAGTGATCATTGCGGACGATCAGCCGCAATCCGAGGGCTTCATAGAAGGCGATCGAGGCGGCGAGATCGCGGGCCGAGGCGGTGACCTGGTTGAGGCGCATGGGGGGTAGGTAGGAAACCCGGCGACACGGCGCCAGATCCATATCCACTTGGCCCGCCAGGCCTGGATCGCCCCCTACCCCGTCGGCATGGTCCGTTCACGCACGGCGATACGGCCCAGGATGCCCTTGACGATCAGGTCCATGGCCGTGCCCTCGCGGTAGTCGGCGGCCGCGACGAAGTTGACCCTGTCGTCGGCGATCAGGCGGTGGAGCTTGTCCTGGTCGCGCGGCTCGGTGCGCGGGTCGTAGGCGGCGATCGAGTGGCCGCCCTTGGTGTGCATCATCTTCATGGTCGGCACATCGGTGTCGCCGTCGCCGATGAAGATCATCCGCTCGAACGGCACGGGCCGGTCCTCGTCGGGCATGTAGCGGTTGATCCGCTCATGCTCCCAGTTGTTGTGCACGCCCTTGTTGATGCGGAACAGGTACTGGGTCTTGGTCGTGTAGTTGATGCCCACGGCCGGCCAGACCGCCACATCGCCCTCGTCGAACACATAGTGCGAGGCGAACACATGCTCGAAGCGGTCATGGATCGGGCAGCCCTCGATCATCTCCTGCAGGCCGCTGGACAGGATGTAGTGCTGCACCGTCAGGCCGTAGTGCGCGCCGAAGGCGTTGATGCGGTCGAACCAGCTGCCGTCGCGGATGCCCTCGAACAGCGGCACGTCCTTGCCGTGGTCGCGCAACATCCGGCGGGTCACCGTGACCCCCTGCTCGCGCGCCGTCTGCAGCATCAGCTGCATGTACATCAGGATGTCGTCGCCATCGGCGGCCAGCGTGCGCGGCCGGACCGTCTCGTTCCAGAACTGCGCCGGCGTCATCCCCAGCGACGGAATGAAGCTGGTCTCCTGCATGTTGCCGCGGGCCAGGGTGCCGTCGAAGTCGTAGATCAGGGCGGTCAGGCGTTCGGGTCGGGACATTTGCGTTCCTGTCTCGTTGGACGAGACACATAGCGCCGGCCGCGCCGGTTGGGAAACGCCCCTTCACGACCGGCGATGGCCGTGCCAGCCTCTCGCCCGTCCCCGGGGTACAGCGCATGACCATCTTCGAATACGTGATGATCCTGTTGTCCGTGGTCATCTCGCTGGGTCTGGCGCGCCTGCTGGAGACCCATGCCCAGCTGCTGAAGCGCGGCGACAAGGTACGATGGTCGCCGACCTATCTCGCCTGGCTTCTGATCCTGCTGCTGAGCCACATCGACCTGTGGGCCAGCCTCTGGCAGGTGCATGAGCACGCCCGGTGGAACGCGGCCGACATCGGCGCCACGCTGGCGGCCGCGGCTCTGCTCTTCTACGCCTCGATCTTCGCCACGCCCGACATCAACAATGAGGTCCGCACGGACCTGTGGACGTTTCACCTCGCCAACCGGCGGCGATACCTCGGCGCGCTGCTGGGCTACATGATCGTCGGGGCGTGGCTGAACGTCACCCTGATGCGCGAGACGTTCTCGGCCACCAACGCCACGGCGGCGGCGCCCGCGATCGTGCTTATGCTGGTCGCGATCTTCATCGCCAACCGCTGGATCCAGCGCCTGATGGTGGCCCTGACGCTGGTCCTGATCACCCTCTACTTCGCCCAGTACCTGCCCGCGATCGGCTAGGACCATTCGACATTCAGTCTGCGGGGCATTTCAAAGTCCGCCTGTTCTCGCGAAGGCGGGAACCCAAGCAATCAGGCAGGCTTTGAGGCGCCGCATCGGACGCATACGAAGCTTGGGTCCCCGCCTTCGCGGGGACAATCGGTGCAGGAACGGCCTTCGGCCGCTGAATGTCGATTGAACCTAGCCAGCGGCCGCCTTCGGCGCGCGGCGCACCTCGACGACGCGCACGCGCGCGCCGTCCAGCACCAGGGCCAGCTCGCCGCGCTTGAGCTTGAGGGCGTCGGCCCCGAAAGCCTCGCGCCGCCAGCCGGTCAGGGCGCCGACGTCGGCGTTGTCGTCATTGGCGATCTTCTCCAGGTCAGACACCGTGGCCAGCAGCTTGGAC
>DAORNX010000077.1:0-1043 GCA_035441225.1 Caulobacter sp. | reverse complement strand
GCGCCGGCGGCGGCGTTCTGCGGGCCGCGCTCGCGGTCGATCTTGGGGGCGTAGCCGTCAGGGTCCTTGAGCGCCTCGCGGATGGCCTCGAGCAGGTCGGGGCCGAACTTGCTGCCCGAGAAGCCCTTGGGCACCCCGCGCAGCCGGTCCATGGCGGCGGCGTCGGTCGGCGCCTGGGCGGCCAGCTCGTCGATCGCGTCGTCCTTGAGAATCCGGCCGCGCGGCTGGTCGCGTTGCTGCGCCGTGCGCTCACGCCAGGCGGCCACCGCCTTGAACACGGCCAGGTACTTCGGCGTGTGCTTGCGCGGCTTGAGCCGCTTCCAGGCGTTCTCCGGCTCGACGTCATAGAGCGCCGGGTCGGTCAGGGCCGCCATCTCCTCCTCGACCCAGGCCAGCCGTCCGTCCCTCTCCAGCCGCGCGCGCAGCTTCGGATAGAGCTCGGCCAGGTGGGTCACGTCGGCCAGGGCGTAGGTCAGCTGGTTGTCGCTGAGCGGCCGGCGGGCCCAGTCGGTGAAGCGGCTCGACTTGTCGAGCTCGATCTTCAGCATCTGCCGCACCAGGGCGTCATAGGCGATCTGTTCGCCGAAGCCCGCGGCCATGCCGGCGATCTGGGTGTCGAACAGCGGCCTGGGCATGGCGCCCAGGTTGTTGAAGATCTCCACGTCCTGGCGGGCGGCGTGGAATATCTTGTCGACGCTCTCGTCGCGGAGAATGTCGAGCAGGGGGGCGAGATCAAGTCCGTCGGCCAGGGGATCGATACAGGCCTCGACGCCGTTGGGCGCCGCCACCTGGATCAGGCAGAGCTTGGGCCAGTAGGTCGTTTCGCGCATGAACTCGGTGTCCACGGCGATGAACGGCTGACCTTTCAGGGACTTGCAGAAATCCGCCAGCTGGGCGGTGGTCGTAATCGGCTGCATCGGGTAGCTATAGCGCCGCCCGGGGCCGAGTCTGCAAGAGATGCAGGCCCCTGCGCCTCATTTTCGTTCTCAATCGTTGCCGCGAAGCCTCCCCGAGCACCCCATGACCGATCGGCCGAACGGCCT
>DAORNX010000076.1:0-8186 GCA_035441225.1 Caulobacter sp. | reverse complement strand
CGGACGGGTGTCGGTCGGCCGCTCGGGGCGGGGACCGCCCGGCGGGCCGGAGCGGCGAGGGCGACGGCCAGTTGGCGCAGCACCGCGGCGGGGGTGAACGGCTTGGCGATGAAGCCGCTGACCCCGGCCGCCACGGCCCCGCGGACCACCTCGCGACTGGCCTGGGCCGAGGCCATGACCACCGGCAGCGCGGCCACCTGACCCGAGTCCGAGGCGCGGATCTCGCGGGTCAGGGCGATGCCGTCCATCGGCGCCATGAACATGTCGAGGATGACCGCATCGACAGGCTGGGTCGCCAGCGCACGCAGGGCCTGAGCCGCGCCGTCGGCCTGCAGGACCTCGACATCGACGGCTCCGAGGATCTGGGCCAGGAACGTCCGGGCATGGGCGTTGTCGTCGACGACCAGGACGCGGCGCCGGGCGAAGGTCTTCATGATGCGCGCCTCTTGGTCCGTGGGGATACCGGGCATCTTGGCGGCGGCGATGGTTTCTGGCCGGTGAATCGTCGCCGCCCGGTCCCCGCATCGGGTGACGTTTGGCCCGGGCGGCGCGAACTGCGTCGGCCGGGCGAGGCTTGACTTGAGGATATAAAGATATCTTTATATCCTTATGGCGCTGTCATCAGGAGAAGCGGTCGAGATACTGCGCGCAGCGGGCGAGCCGACGCGGCTGCGCATCCTCGCCCTTCTGTCGCGCGAGGAACTTTCGGTGCTCGAACTGTGCACTGTGCTGGGGCAGAGCCAGCCGCGGGTCTCACGCCATCTGAAGCTGCTGGCCGAGGCGGGACTGGTCGAACGGTTCCCCGACGGGGCCTGGGTGTTCTATCGCCTGGCGTCTGGCGGGGGCGGCCGCGCCCTCGCCGACAGGGCCCTTGACCTGATCGACCCCGCGGACGCGGCCCTGTCGCGCGACGCGGACCAGCTATCGCGGGTGGCCGCCGAGCGAGGGTCGGAGGCGGCCGCCTATTTCGCCCGCAACGCGGCCCGCTGGGACGAAATCCGCTCGTTGCACGTCGCCGAGGCCGAGGTCGAGGCGGCCATCCAGGCCGCGGTCGGCGACGAGGCGGTCGGGCTGCTGGTCGATCTGGGCGCCGGGACCGGTCGCATGCTCACCCTGCTGGGCGGGCGCGCCCGTCGGGCCGTGGGCCTGGACCTGTCGCAGCAGATGCTCAACATCGCCCGGGTCAATGTCGGCGAGGCGGGCCTGCCGGCCTGCGAGTTGCGCCACGGAGATATCTTCGACACCGGCCTGCCCGACGCCGGCGCCGATCTGGTCACCGTCCACCAGGTGCTGCACTACCTGGGCGATCCCGCCGCCGCGGTCGCCGAAGCCGCCCGCCTGGTGGCCGCCCGCGGGCGGCTGCTGATCGTCGATTTCGCGCCGCACGGGCTGGAGTTCCTGCGCGAACTGCATCAACACCGGCGGCTCGGCTTTTCGGACGAGGAGATGGTCCGCTGGCTCGAAGCCGCCGGGCTGACCCTGGAGTCCGCCGCCGCCCTGCCGCCGGCGACCACCGCCGGCGTGACCGTGAAGATCTGGACGGCCCGTCGGCCCACCCTGGCCGAAAGGAACGCCGCATGACCCCTCCCTCAGCTCTTGGACCGGTGGCCCGGGCCGGCGGCCGCGACAGCGGCGTGCGGGTGTCGTTCGAGTTCTCGCCGCCCAAGACGCCGCAGGCCGAGGAAAGCCTGTGGGCGGCCATCCGCCGGCTCGAGCCGCTGAACCCGTCGTTCGTGTCGGTGACCTACGGCGCCGGCGGCTCGACCCGCGAACGGACCCACCGCACGGTCAAGCGCATGCTCGACGAGACGACGCTGAAGCCCGCCGCCCACCTGACCTGCGTCGGGGCCTCCCGCGAGGAGGTCGACGCGGTGGTGCGCGACTACTGGGAAAGCGGCATCCGCCACATCGTCGCCCTTCGCGGGGACCCGCCAGGCGCCATCGGCGGGGCCTATGTTCCGCGCGAGGACGGCTATCTCAACGCGACGGAGCTGACGCGCGGCATCCTGGCCGTGGCGCCGTTCGAGGTGTCGGTCGGACTCTATCCGCAGGTGCATCCCGAGAGCGCGGGCATCGACCACGATATCGATGTGCTCAAGGCCAAGGTCGACGCGGGCGCGACGCGGGCCATCACCCAGTTCTTCTTCGACACCGACGTCTTCCTGCGGTTCATGGACAAGGTCCGCAAGGCCGGGGTGACCATCCCGATTTCGCCGGGGATCATGCCGGTCAGTAACTTCAAGGGCCTGCAGCGAATGGCCGAGCCCTGCGGCATCCCGCTGCCGGGCTGGCTGGGCGGCCTGTTCGACGGGCTGGACGACGATCCCGAGACCCGTCGGCTGATCGCCGGTTCGGTGGCCGCCGAGATGTGCGCCCGGCTGGCCGAGGAAGGCTTCAGCGACTTCCACTTCTACACCCTCAACCGGGCCGATCTGGTCTACGCCATCTGCCGCGTGCTTGGGGTGCGCGAGGCCCCGATCCCGCCGAAGGAGGCCGCGGCGTGAGACGGCGGATCTGGATTCCCGCCGCTCTGGCCGCCGTCGCGCTGGCCGGCGTGGCCATCGCCCAGTCGATGCCGCCGGAGTGGACACGGCCGACTGCGCCGGTGAAGGTCGGCGACAATCTCTACTATGTCGGCAGCGAGGGCCTGTCGGCCTGGCTGATCGCCACGCCGAAGGGGCTGATCCTGATCGACGGGCCGATGGAGCAGAACGTCGCCGGCGTCGAGGCCAACATCAGGGCGCTCGGCTTCAAGCTGTCCGATGTGGAAATCCTGCTAAACACCCATGCCCACTTCGACCACGCCGCGGGCCTCGCGCAGCTGAAGCGGGACACCGGCGCGGCGCTGCTGGCCAGCGCCGGAGACAAGCCGCTGCTCGAGAAGGGCGTCTATCCGGGCTCCGAGGATGTCGCCTGGCTTCGCTTCAAGCCGGTCAAGGTCGACGCGGTGCTCAAGGATCGCGACACGGTTTCCCTGGGCGGCGTGACCCTGACGGCCAACATCACACCCGGCCATACGCCCGGCTGCACGACCTGGACCTTTCCGGTGAAGATCGATGGCGTCGTGCGCAAGGCCCTGCTCTGGTGCAGCACGACGGTGGCGGGCAACCGGCTGGCCCCCAGGCCGCAGTATCCGCGCATCGTGGCCGACTACCGCGCCAGCTTCGTCCGTCTGGCCGCGATGAAGGCCGATGTCTTCCTCGCGCCGCACCCCGAGCAGTTCGGCTTCGCCGCCAAGCGCGCGGCCATGGCGCCGGGCAAACCCAGTCCGTTCGTCGACCCCGCCGAGCTCGGCCGCCGCGTCGCCGAATCGCGAAATGCCTTCGAAGCCGAGCTGGCTCGCCAGCAGGGAGCCGCCCGATGACCCGCCCCGACACGCGCCAGGACCGTATCGCCGCCCTGAAGGCCGCCGCGAAGCAGCGCATCCTCGTGCTCGACGGGGCCTGGGGTGTGATGATCCAGCGGCGTGGCCTGTCCGAGGCGGATTTCCGCGGCGACCGGTTCGCGGACCATAATGGACAGCTGAAGGGCAACAACGACGTGCTGTGCCTGACGCGGCCCGACATCATCGCCGAACTGCACGACGCCTATTTCGCCGCCGGGGCCGACATCAGCGAATCCAACACCTTCAGCGCGACCTGGATCGCCCAGCGCGACTATGGCCTCGAAAGCGCGGCCTACGACATCAACCTCGAGGGGGCGAAGCTGGCCCGGGCCGCCGCCGATCGCTGGACCGAGAAGACGCCGGACAAGCCGCGCTTCGCGGCCGGCTCGATCGGGCCGCTGAACGTCATGCTGTCGATGTCCTCGGACGTGAACGACCCCGGCGCGCGGACGGTGACCTTCGACCAGGTCTACGAAGCCTATCGCGAGCAGGTGAGGGGCCTCTACGACGGCGGGGTCGACCTGTTCCTGATCGAGACCATCACCGACACCCTGAACTGCAAGGCGGCCATCAAGGCGATCCTCGACCTGCGCGACGAGGACGGTCACGAGGCGCTGCCGATCTGGATCAGCGGCACGATCACCGACCGCTCGGGCCGCACGCTGTCGGGCCAGACGGTCGAGGCCTTCTGGAACAGCGTGCGCCATGCGAAGCCGTTCGCCGTCGGCCTCAACTGCGCGCTCGGGGCCGACCTGATGCGGCCGCACATCGCCGAGCTGTCGCGCATCGCCGACACCCTGGTCGCCGCCTACCCCAACGCCGGCCTGCCCAACGCCATGGGTCAGTACGACGAGGAGCCGCACCAGACCGCCTGTTCGCTGCACGAATGGGCCGGGAGCGGCATCGTCAATATCGTCGGCGGCTGCTGCGGCACCACGCCCGATCACATCGCCCATGTCGCCCGGTCGGTGGCCGGCATGGCCCCGCGCGCCGTGCCGGATCGTCCGACCGCCATGCGGCTGGCCGGGCTGGAAGCGTTCGAGCTGGCGTGACATGGCGCTCGCACTTTCCCCCATCGAAGCGGAACAGATCCGCGACCTCCGCGCACGGCTCAACCGCGTCCCGGCCGGGTCGCTGGGCGACAAGTCCGTCGGCCCTTTGAGCAAGGGCTTCTTCGTCGTCTGCGGCCGGGTCGGACTGGCGCCGCAGACCGGCGGCGAGGGCTTCGCCTCGGTGGCCGAACTGAAGACCGCCATCGCCGGGGCCGACCTGATCCGCCTCAAGCAGATTGTCGGCCGGCTGCAGGGTCTGCAGGCCCAGGACTTCAAGATCTGGCGCACCCTGTTCAATCACGGGGTCCTTCAGGCCGTGCTGACCCGCCGCATGATCCTCGGCGGTCGCGAACCGCCGGCGGAGGTCTGAATGGCCAGCACCTATGACGCGCTCGACGATCGCCTGATCGCCTTCATCAGGGCCCAGAAGCTGTTCTTCGTGGCCACCGCGCCGCTTTCCGCGCAGGGCGCGGTGAACGTCTCGCCCAAGGGCTACGACAGCCTTGCGGTGATCGATCCCCGCACGGTGGCCTATGTCGACCTGGGCGGCTCGGGGATCGAGACCCTGGCCCATGTCCGCGAGAACGGCCGCCTCACCCTGATGTTCTGCGCCTTCGAGGGGCCGGCCAGTATCCTGCGCCTCTACGGCCGCGGCGAGGCGGTGAACTTCGACGAGCCGGGGTTCGCTGACAGGATGGCCCTCTTCCCGGCCTTCGGTCGCGCCCGTTCGGTGATCACCCTTCATATCGAGCGCATCGCCGACAGCTGCGGCTGGGGCGTCCCTTTCATGGACTTCCGCGGCGAGCGCGACCAGCTTCGCCGCCATGTCGATCACCGCCCCGAACCCGAATGGCGCGAGCGGCGCTACGCCGGCAACGCCACCTCCATCGACGGCCTGCCCGGCCTTGTCCGAAAGTCCCTGGTCCCCTGATGCGTCCTGTCTTCGTCAACATCGGTGAGCGCACCAACGTCACCGGCTCGGCCAAATTCCGCAAGCTGGTGGCCGAGGGCGACTATGCCGCCGCCCTGTCCGTCGCCCGCCAGCAGGTCGAGGCCGGCGCGCAGATCATCGACGTCAACATGGACGAGGGGTTGCTGGATTCGAAGGCGGCCATGGTCACCTTCCTCAACCTGATCGCCGCCGAACCGGACATCGCCCGGGTGCCGGTGATGATCGACAGCTCCAAATGGGAGGTCATCGAGGCCGGCCTGCGCTGTGTGCAAGGCAAGGCGATCGTCAACTCCATCTCGATGAAGGCCGGCGAGGCCGAGTTCATCGCCCAGGCCAGGCTGTGCCTGCGCTACGGGGCGGCCGTCGTGGTCATGGCTTTCGACGAGGAGGGCCAGGCCGACACCGCCGACCGCAAGGTGGCCATCTGCGCGCGCGCCTATCGCATCCTCGTCGACGAGGTCGGCTTCCCGCCCGAGGACATCATCTTCGATCCGAACATCTTCGCCGTGGCGACCGGCATCGAGGAGCACGACAACTACGCCGTCGACTTCATCGAGGCGACGCGGCGGATCAAGCAACTGCTGCCCTATGCGCGGGTGTCGGGCGGGGTGTCGAACGTCTCGTTCAGCTTCCGCGGCAACGAACCGGTGCGTCGGGCGATCCACAGCGTGTTCCTGTACCACGCGATCAACGCCGGCATGGACATGGGCATCGTCAACGCCGGCGACCTGCCGGTCTACGACGACATCGAGCCGGAACTGCGCGAGGCCGTCGAGGACGTGATCCTCAACCGCACGCCGAGGGCCGGCGGGAGCCAGACCGAGCGGCTCGTGGATCTCGCTCCGAAGTACAAGGGCGACGGATCGAAGGTCCAGGTCGCCGACCAGGCCTGGCGTGGCCTGCCGGTCGCCGAGCGGCTGGCCCACGCGCTGGTCAACGGCATCACCGAGTTCATCGACGCCGACACCGAGGAGGCGCGGCTGGCCGCCGAGCGGCCCCTGCATGTCATCGAAGGCCCGCTGATGGACGGGATGAACATCGTCGGCGACCTGTTCGGGGCCGGGAAGATGTTCCTGCCCCAGGTGGTCAAGTCGGCCCGGGTGATGAAACAGGCGGTCGCCTGGCTGATGCCCTTCATGGAAGCCGAGAAGGAGGGGAAGCCGCGCGAACAGGCCGGCCGGGTGCTGATGGCGACCGTCAAGGGCGATGTCCACGACATCGGCAAGAACATCGTCGGCGTGGTCCTGCAGTGCAACAACTACGAGGTCATCGACCTGGGCGTGATGGTCCCGGCCGACCGCATCCTGGACGAGGCCAGGGCGCATGGCGTCGACATCATCGGCCTGT
This sequence comes from Caulobacter sp., assembly GCA_035441225.1. Lineage (GTDB taxonomy): Bacteria > Pseudomonadota > Alphaproteobacteria > Caulobacterales > Caulobacteraceae > Caulobacter. The sequence goes on along the minus strand of DAORNX010000076.1, from coordinate 1,450 downwards.
CCGGCCTGATCACTCCGTCGCTGGACGAGATGGTCTTCGTCGCCTCGGAGATGGAGCGGCGCGGGTTTGACATCCCGCTGCTGATCGGCGGGGCGACCACCAGCAAAACCCACACGGCGGTGAAGATCGCCCCGGCCTACCGCGCCGCCTCGACCACCTATGTGCTCGACGCCAGTCGGGCCGTGGGCGTCGTCTCGCAGCTGCTGTCGAAGACCGACAAGGCCGCCTTCGAGGCCCAGACCCGCGAGGACTATGTGAAGGTCCGCGAGCAGTTCGCGCGCGGCCAGGAGCAGAAGACCCGCACGCCGATCGCGCGCGCGCGGGCCAACCGCTTCGCCATCGACCTGGCCGCCTCGCCGCCGCCGAAGCCGAGCTTCACCGGCACGCGAGCCTTTGACTCCTACGATCTGAAAACACTGGCGAAATACATCGACTGGACGCCGTTCTTCGCCAGCTGGGAGCTGGTCGGGCGGTTCCCGGACATCCTGACCGACGACGTGGTCGGCGAGGCCGCCAGCGACCTGTGGAAGGACGCCCAGGCGATGCTGGCCAGGATCGTCGAGGAGAACTGGTTCGAGGCCCGCGGCGTGGTCGGCTTCTGGCCGGCCCAGGCCGACGGCGACGACATCGTGGTCTATGCCGACGAGAGCCGGACCACCGAGCTGACCCGGCTGCATACCCTGCGCCAGCAGATGGCCAAGAGCGGCGACAAGGCCAACCTGGCCCTGTCCGACTTCATCGCGCCGATTGGCGGGCCGGCCGACTGGATCGGCGGTTTCGCGGTCACGGCCGGTCATGGCGAGCCGGAGATCGCCAAACGGTTCAAGGAGGCCGGGGACGACTATTCGGCCATCCTCGCGGCGGCCCTGGCCGACCGCCTGGCGGAGGCCTTCGCCGAGGCCATGCACCACCGCGTGCGCACCGAGCTGTGGGGCTATGCCCCGGACGAGGCCTTCGACCTCGACCACCTCATCGGCGAGCGCTATCGCGGCATCCGCCCGGCGCCGGGCTATCCGGCCCAGCCGGATCACACCGAAAAGGCCACCCTGTTCAAGCTGTTGGATGCGGAGGCTCAGACTGGCATCAAGCTGACGGAGAGCTTCGCCATGAGCCCGGCCGCGGCGGTCAGCGGGCTCTACTTCAGCCACCCTGACGCCCACTATTTCGGCGTCGGCCGGATCGATCGCGACCAGGTCGTCGACTACGCCGCCCGCAAGGGCTGGCCGCTGGCGACCGCGGAACGCTGGCTGGCGCCGATCCTCGCCTACGACCCTCAGGCGGAGCGCGACGCGGCGGCCTGACCGTTACTGCGGCCCCTTCAGCGGGGCTGGAGGAGCCGGGTCCTCGGACGGAGCTTCCTGCGCGGGCGTTTCGCTCGCGGGGCCGGAGTCCGGCAGCAGCGCGTCGATCGCCGTCGCGGGGGGAGGGGCGGCCGACTCCTCGGCGGGCG